>JAIFNC010000269.1:8489-9827 GCA_020047935.1 Bacteroidota bacterium | reverse complement strand
GCAATTCGGCAATGGTTAAATTCGGATTATTGGAGGCAAAATGAATTTCTTGCCCAAATAAATACGCTGATTTTGCAACCGATTGTTTTCGTAAAAACGAAACTAATTCGTACATCCGTTTCGATTTTAAACCAAAAAGCACCGAACTGAAAGCCAGCGGAATACGCACCGGCGTGTCGCACTGTAAAATACTGCCGTCTTTTATAAGCGCTACACGGTCGCAAAGGCTTGCTTCATCCATATAAGGCGTTGAAACTAAAATAGTAATACCAAAGCTTTTCAAACGTTTAAGCATTTCCCAAAACTCTTTTCTCGAAACGGCATCCACTCCGGTAGTTGGTTCGTCGAGGAGCAGAATTTTGGGGCGGTGAATAAGTGCGCACGAAAGCGCTAATTTTTGTTTCATTCCACCGGAAAGTTTGCCTGCCCGTCGTTTCTTAAACGGTTCGAGCATTTTATAAATATCGGCAATAAGTTCGTAATTATCTTCTATTTTGGTTCCAAAAACAGCAGCAAAAAACTTCAAATTTTCCTCCACCGAAAGGTCTTGGTACAAGGAAAATTTGCCCGGCATATAACCCAAATGTTTTCGAATTTCGACATAACTTTCCACCACATCTTGCCCAAAAATTTCAAGCTTACCCGAATCGGGCAAGTAAAGCGAAGTAAGCAAGCGAAAAAGCGTGGTTTTACCGGCTCCATCGGGACCAATCAGTCCGAAAAGTTCAGCTTCATCTACCTTAAAACTTACCTTATTAAGTGCTTGAACCTTCGGAAACGACTTGCTTAAATTTTGAATATCAATTGCAACCATTTTTTATAAAAATTTCGGTTTCGAAAAACCAATAATTCATTAACTTACTTCTACTGAAAAACCACTTCGCCCGGCATACCTATTTTAATGGCACCGGAATTGGCAACTTTTACTTTAATTGCATACACCAAATCGACTCTTTCTTCTTTAGTTTGAATAATTTTTGGCGTAAATTCGGCATTTTGTGCAATAAAAGTTATAGTTCCTTTCAAGTTAGAAGTACTGTCGTTTGCACCGTCAATAATTACATTAACATCTTGCCCTAATTTTATTTGCGCCAATTGTGAACCGCTTACATAGGCACGTAAGTACATAAACGAAATATTGGCAATTTTAAGCAATGCTTTTCCCGGCGTGGCAATTTCGTTTTGCTCGGCAAATTTTTTAAGTACGGTACCCTTTATTGGCGACAACACTTTGGTGCGTAACAACTTATCATCGAGTAGGTTGATTTGTGCCTGCAATACTCCTATTTCGCTGTCGATGCTTTCGAACTGTGCCGAAACCGATGCTTTTTGCTTTTC
>JAIFNC010000269.1:0-8436 GCA_020047935.1 Bacteroidota bacterium | reverse complement strand
GCTTCGAGCGATTTTTTACGCGATGCAACTGCCGAAATTTGTGCTTCAACTTGCTTTTTTTGCAGCCAAACTGCCGACGAATCGGTAATGCAAAGTAATTGGTCTATAGCAATTTCTGCTCCTTCTTCAACCGGAAGTGCCAATATTTTTCCTCCTGTTTCAGACGAAATAAGAATCTCCTCGGTTTCAAAATTTCCGTAGGCATCCGAAAGTTTATCGGATTGCGAACAACTTACCAAAACACCTATTGCTGCTATTAAATAAACCGTATTTTTCATTGTATTCAACATTAAAATTTCTGTATTAATTACTTAGCCACATCCAATTTACCCATTAAGTTGAGTAAGGCAATTTTTGCTTTATTCAATTGTACTGTTCTAATTTTCAAACTAATGCGTGCTTGTGTTTCTATGTTCAGTTCAGTTACGTATTCAGTTGCCGAAATAGTTCCGTTTTCGAGTCTTGCTGCCGCCGATTTGGTAATTTTTTCGCAAAGTGCAATTATCTCGGCATCGTTTTGCAACTGGCTTTCGAGCCGTTTAATTTCCGCCGAAAGTCGAATTTCCGAAGCTTTTTGCGCATCTTCAAAAGCTGCTTTCTCCATTTCTACTAAACTTTTATTGGTTGCAATTATATTGCGATCGCGCTTGCTTTTGTTCCAGTCGAAAATAGGAATATTCACTGCAACGCCCACCATAAGCCACGAATCGAAATCGGGACTAAGCATATTCAAGCCCGGTCTGCCATAGCCGGCTTGTCCCCATGCACGCGCTTTTGGCAAGTTTGGCACATAACTTAACTGCCTCATTAAATCTAATTTCGACGACGATAAATTGAATAATTCTAATTCGGGCGCATTTAAACCGGTGAATTCAACCAACGCAGAGTTCGGATTTTGCAGCACCGAATTTAGCGCAAAGACTGAATCGGTTAAATGGCTGAGCAATGCTATTCCGGCAATTCGGTTGGCTTCTATTTCTTGCATTTGCTGCTTCACTTTAAGTATTTCCACTTTAAGTCGGTCGGCATTATTGGGTAACATAGCACCCAACGAAACCGCAGCTTCTACGCTTTTTAACCGCTTGTTCAACTCTTCGTGCAAAGCTTTAAATAATTCCGACTGCTCCTGCATAAGTAAGGTTAGAAAGAAAACATCGTTCACCTGCTCTTTGTATCGGTAGGTTTTTACTACCAAACTTTGTTTATTAATTTCGAACGAGTTTTTTTCGAGTTTACTTTGTTTTGAAGTTAAACCGCCATCGTAAATAAGCTGTGCTACATCCAAGGTAATTTGCTCCTTATCGTTCGGCATGGCAGGAATTACTAAGCCCGGCAGTTTTATAGGCAGCTCAATTACTTCCGACTGCCAAATAAGTTGCGCATTTATTCCTAAAGTTGGTAAGTAATTGGTTTTCAATTTTTTCAAATTTTCCGACATTTGAGTCGAATAAATTTCGTTGGCACCTTTAAATGCAAATGCAGTTTCGGCTTTGCTTCTGCATTCATACAACGAAATGGTTGGTTGCGCTTGTATTGCATTATAAATTATGCAAGTGAATAAAATAACTATAAACCGATTCATATTCATTAGAAATTTTAGATATCATTTAAAGCGAAATATTGCTTACAATAAGCTTATATACTTCTTTTTTTCTTTCTTGAATAAAAGCGTCAAATTTTTCCTGATTGCTTTCAAAAATTATAGTTTTAAGAAGCGGACGAGCCACGAAGGGGAAAACGCAAAGCGAAATTGTATTTACCATAAAATGCAGCGGATGAACCGGTTTGATAACTCCATTTTTTATTGCACCGGTTATTAGTTCGCTAAACATTGTAGGCAAAAGCTGCATTGGTTTAAATAGTTGAATATTTTCGGCATCTTTTGCAATTTCGTTTAATATAAATATTGGCAAAAACGGATGTTTTGCAAGCAGCTCAATATATTTTTCGATGAATAGCGCCAATTTTTCATAAAAAGGTAAGTCGGAAGCCAACAATTTTTCAATCTCGTTGAAAGCGAAATTCTGTATAATGTCTTTTACAACTGCTTCGAAAAGTTTGTCTTTACTCCTAAAATAATAGTGCAATAAGGCTTTATTTATTTGTGCCAAATCGGCAATATCTTGCATACGAGCGCCCGACTTTCCTTCGCGCATAAACACTTGTTTTGCAGCATTTAGAATGTTTTTTTCGGTGTCGGTATTTTTATCAATTTTCATGTTTAACTAAATCATTTAACTATTTAGTTAAAATTATTGGTTAGTTTTCAAAAAAACAAATTATATTTCATGTTTTTCAACATAAATTAAAAAAAAAATTCAACTTATTGAATATAAATTAATTAAGATTTATTTTAGTTCGAATTTAACTAAAACGCCGGCTTGTACTTTTATTTTTTCAAATTCAATATCCATTTCGCCAGAATCGTACTTTGAATCTGATGAAATTCCCCGTATCCGAATATTTGTGCCTGCAACACCTCCGGCTAATTGGTTTATAACACTTTGAATTCCGGCATCTTGTATTAAAACGGCTCTTCCTATAGACTGATTTATAGCCCCGGCCATTGCCCCGGCATTTGCTTTGGCAGCTTGCATGGCTTTTGCCCTTACATCCAAACGAAACTGCTCCATATTCGAGTGGTCGGTTCGAAGAATTCCTACATTCGAAATATCGAGTTTTTCTAATTCCAAAAATACTTTTTGAAGTGTTTTAGCATCGTGCAGAAGCAATTGGTACTCTTTTGAAAGCATGATATCGGATTTAACCATCATATAATACTTAAAATTGCTAGTAAAATCTTCAATAACCAAATCGGTTGAAATATTAATACCCAAATTTGTTAAGGCTTTTAGCATCAATTTTTCAGTATCTTCAATGCTTACTTTGCTTTTACTGTCTTTTTCGTTCAGTATAATTTTCACATAAAAAATATCCGGAGTAATTTCCATTTCGGCGCTACCTTGCACTTCAATATAATTTAAATCGATAAAATTCTTTTCGCCCGTTTGAGCAAAAACTTGGAAACTAAGTCCAAAAAAAAGTAACAAATAAAGAGATTTAGTCATAATAATTTTTATTGGTAATGTGAATAAGTTAAGGGAATTCTATAAAAATGGTTGATTTTTTTATCCGACTGATTCGAAAGTTGATTTTATCGGCAGAAAATTTTTGCTGTTGCATAAGTACCGATTTACTTCCATATTCGTCGGTAAAGTAAGAAACGGGAATTTCCTTTTTTCGTTTCTTATTGAAAATGGAAGCGTATTCGACAAAAGTAAATTCAGCTATATCGCCCGGTTTGTAAATTGGATGTTCGGGTTCAAGAAAAATTTTGCCTTTGCAATTTACTTTATCAACGGTGCATATTACAGATTTTCCGGGCTCAAATCCGTAGTTCAAATAATATTCGTCGGTAAGCAAATGTTTGCAGCCATAAGGGTCGGCAAGCACAAACCAACCACCGGCAATTGGGTCGGGCAAATGCTTAATAACCGTAAAAGGGTAATTTTCGCCAATATTCAGTTTACCTTGTAACATTTGGCATTTCAACTCGCGAATCGGTTATATCTACTGCAATATTGAGCACTTTGTAGGGTTTTCCGTTCTCATCAAAAACGGGTGTATATACTTCCGACAAATAAAAATCTTTGCCCCTAAGTTTAACATGCTGCACTTTTTTAAGGGTTTCGCCTGCACGTAATCGGTTCCAAAAATCGGCAAATTCGGTATTGTCTTCGCTTTTTTTGGCTTCGAATGTACCTTGATATCTGCCAATAATTTGACTACGCGATAAATTTAACAATTCTAAGGTTATGTCGTTAATATCGGTCATTCGCCCGGTCATGTCGTATTCTGCAACGTAAGTAACTGCTTTAACCGCATTTAACAAGCTCTTATATTCACGTTCTCGCAATTCCATTTCTTCTTGTGCCGAAATCATTTCTTCAAAATTCTGGCGCATTTCTTCTTCTTGCGCTGCCATTTCTTGCGACTTAATTTGGGTTTCGGCAAATAACTTGGTTCGCTGCGTGTTGAGCACCACAATAGAAATACCGGATGCAATTGAAGTACCGGCCTCTTCTAAAAATTTCACTTTGTAATCGTCGAGCACCGAAAACGAAGCAATTTCCAATGCGCCATACACTTCTTTATTAAATAAAAGCGGAATAAGTACTAAATACTTAGGTTTTTCGTACCCCAATCCTGAGGTTACTTTCAAATAATCATCGGGTATTTCGGTTAAAAAAATGGTTTCTTTTTCCAATATACAACGACCTACCAAACCTTCGCCTAAAATAAGTCGGCTGCTTACAATTCTTCGGCGGTCGTAGGCAAAATGTGCGGTCATTTCAACATACGGCTCCTCGCCTTCTTCGTTTCGAATAATAAATAACGCACCTTGGTTCGTATTCAGATAGCGAACCATAAAGCTGATAAGTTCATAAGACAGCTCGTTAATATCGGAACTGTATAATCGCAAAATATCGCTCAATCGATTATGACCAACGGTTGCCCAATTGATTCTATCCTCGGTAAGTTTTCTGGTACCTTCTTCTTCGCGCGCTTTAACTAAGCTTTGTTGCATATTTATAAGCGCTTTACCTAAAATATCGGTTTCGCTTACTTTCCGAAATTTAGCTTTTAAATCGCCCTGTCCTATTTTTTGAGCAAACTCTACTGTTTCCAACAAACTATCAATAAGCACATTAACAGAATAACGTATTTCGCCGATTTCATCGGATGTTTCAACCGTCATTTTATGTTGCGATTCGATGCTGCCTGAGGCAATTTGCTTTAAAATTCCCGAAATTTTATTGATTGGTTTGGTAATATAATTCGATAAGAAAATAATTACTATAATAAGTAAAATAATGCCAAAAAATCCGCCTAATAAAGTAATAGCCAAACTTTTACGGGCTTCTTGCATAATAATATCAAGCGGTACGGCAATTGCAATAGACCAAGGCGTAACAGAATTGCCCACGTAAACAGGTGCAATACTTAAATAATATTCGCCGCCATTTATCGTATCCTGATACGCATATTTTTCGCCATTCTTAATAATCGAACTTATTTTATACTTGGCATCAATTGCCGGATAGGCTTCATTAAAAGTTTTATTAATTAAATCGTTATCGGGGTGTGCAATAAATTTTCCGTTATTGCTTACTAAAAAAGCGAATGAATTTTCCCACGGTTTTATCTGATTGACCATTTCCTGAAACCGTTCCAAGCCTAAATCGATGCCTACCAAACCAACAAATTTATCGCCCTTTAACATGGGAACTACCACGGTAGTTTCCAGCAATTTAAAAAAAGAATTTCCGTCGGTGTAAGTAAAAAAGTATGGGTCTACAACGGTTTCCTTTCGGCTGCTCTTTATATTGTAATAGGTTCCTCCAATTACGTCGCCCTTCAAATCAACGGTATCATTCTGCAATGCAATGCCCGAACTTCCTCTAAAATAAGCAAATCGGATTCTTCCGTAATCTTTAGTATAGCCGCTGTCTATCGCATTCAAATCCCACGAACTCCAAACCGATGTAAACTTGCTGTTTCTAACCAAAATGGTTTTCATCATGGCATTATACATTTCGTTTCGCACTCCGGACTCAAATTTTTCATACTCCAAAAACGATTGCGATAGCGTACGAGCAATGTCCATATCTACATCTAAATCGGCTTTGGTTTGTGCAGCAAATTTTTCAGCAAAGGCATCGGCCAATTTTTTGGCGTTTTCTTCGGAACTAAAATGCAGATTATAACCAATATAACCTATTGATAAAATATAAATTACCGAAATAGTACCTATTACAGCAATAAGCAACTTTGTTTGTAATCTGAATTTCATTTACGCTAAAAATTTTAAACCAATTTTTTTTCGATTGCAGTACGTATTGAATAAAACTAAGCCAAAACACTACGGTTTCAGCTTAGCATATTTCATAAAATTAATCTTCGGTTTTCAAAAAATAACTAACTTGTAAAATCCATTTGCTGGGTCTGGAATCGAAATTAATAGTTTGACCTGAAACCGTTTGCGAGTCGCCTAATGCAGTAATCGGACCTTCGCGCTTAATATCGATAGCCAGTTTATTGTACTGAAAACCCAAACCAACTTGGTAGCCCCAAGAAGCACGTTTTAGCGCTTGTTCAAAACCGGTGCGGTCTTTAACCTCTGATTTGCTGGACAGCAAAACGCTGCCTACCGGGCCGGCAAAAGCTTTGAAATACGAAAATTTATAGCCTACCATAATTGGAATATCCAACCTATTGTACGACTCTTTAACAATTTGAGTAGCCGAAGTTACTTTTTCTGTTAGCTTAATGTTACTGTTTAGTGTCGAAAACTGCACTGCGGGTTCAACAAAAAGTCCTAAAAATTTAACCCTTGCCTGACCGCCAAAATGAAAGCCAAAACTTGCATCGGCTGCTTCAGCTAAAAATACAGTAGCATCGGCAGTGCTTTTAATTTCGGTGGGTGCCATTTTTAAGGTTGCCGAATTTATTCCTGCATTTACGCCGTAATCGAATATTTGTGCATTTAAATTTATAACAATAAATGCAGCTATTAACGTACTTACAATTTTTCTCATAATAAAGTTTTTAATTATTTAATACTATACAAATTTAAATACCATTGCAAATCGGGAGTAACCGAAAAATCGACAATATCGGATACTTCAATTCCGACATATACCACTTTTTCAACCACCCCATTTATTTTAATGGCTCTATATTCTCCTTTATACCAATTCATGGTATCTTTTGAACTGCTAAAAACATCTACACTTCTAAACGCTTCGCCTTTCAGAATGTTGCTCCATTGCTTTGAAAGCATAGTTGCCGATTCGTCGGAAATAAGATTAAAGATAGAAATTTCGTTCGCTAGTTTATCCTTAGGAATATTGAAATTCTCCATTCCTTCGAGAATTACGCCTTTTGCGTCGAAGCTAATGTAAACCAGCACTTTCTTAATTTCGGAAAGCAACTCGGTTTGTTCGGTAATAATGGTTCTTAGCCTGTCAATATCGGCTGCAACAAACTGTATTTTCTCAATTTCGTTGCGGTTATCGTAAACCGGAGTTAAGGCTACTTTTAACCAATGTTTGCCGGATTTGGTTATAAATTGCGACTCGGTATCAATAGGTTTTCCGTCCATAACCGTGCGCCAATGCTGCTCCCAAACGGGCAAATCGATGTCTTTCAAAAACATGGAATAATGCCGTTGTTCAATTTCAATCAGGCTATACTCAAAAGCATCAATAAACAGCGAATTGGCAGTTAATAAATTGCCATCGAGGCTAAATTCGGCTTTTATTCTTATTTTACTTATCGATTCGAGCAAATTGGTTGCTTCGGTTTCGCGGCGTTCGGTAATTTCCTGCTTCAATTGCATTTCGTCCATTCTTCGCAAAAGCATATCTTCCTGCATTCGCAGTTTTTCGGCTTGATGTTCCGAAACTCGAAGGTATTCCTTGGTTTTTTTATTCATTTTAATATTGAGCAAGGTTGTCGACAAACTTTCGGCAATAATTTCAACAAACTCAATTTGCTCGTTCTTAAATTCATTAAACGAAGCCAATTCTATAACTCCAAAAACTTCATTTTCAAGTTTCATCGGAACCAACAATATAGTTTTTGGGTTTGCAGTACCTAAACCCGACCTAATTTCAACATAATCTTCGGGCACTTTGCGCAAGTACAAGGTTTCTTTTTCAGTTGCACAGGTGCCAATTATTCCGTCGCCCAGGTCAATTCGTTTTTTTATAAAACGCTGTCTATTATATGCATACGAAGCTGAAAGTTCCAAATAAGGCACATCATTTTCGTCGTCGGTAAGCAGGAAAATACCGCCTTGGTTGGCATTCAAATAGTTTACCACATTGCTTATAAAATTATTGAGCAATTTCGAACTGTCGTTCGCTTCATTGCGCATAATATCGGCAAAAGTAGCTCGGCCTTCCGCCAAAAGCGCAATACCCAACGTATCCTTTCTACTTTGAGGTCGGTACTCGTATTCAAAATTGCCCGAAGTAATTGCATCGGCAAATTTGGCCTTGGTATACAATCCGCTTCGTAATTGCTCCAGACTTTCTGCCATTTCGCGAATTTCGCTGTCGGCTTTAACCACATCGAGCTGCGCCAAGTTACCAATAGCCAACCGCCTCAAATCTTTACTTAAACTTCGAATAGGCTTTACGATAATTCCGGCAACAAAATACATAACTAATGCTACAAAAATAAGAAACAATATTCCGGCAATAATAAACAATCGCGATGAAAGTTTGAAGTCTTCAAACAACGCTCCCACATCCATCTGGAAAACTCCGATACCTATCCGTTCGCCGGAAATATCGAACCAACTCATTGGTGTATATATATAATTTCCAACTACAAAACTTTCGGTAATACTGTCGGTATTTGTTTGAA
>JAIFNC010000017.1 GCA_020047935.1 Bacteroidota bacterium | reverse complement strand
CCATGTTCCGGTTTCTTCTTTGCGTACCATGCTTGCACAGCTCCGAACTACTTGGTCGAAATTTGTATCGAATTTAATTTCAAACTGTTGTGACCGGATGGTTTTAGCTAAACTTTTGCTTATTTTAATTTCAGAAGGAACGAGTACCGAACGTGTTGGAGGCGAGAACCACAAATAATTAAAATTTTGGTAAGGCCACGGAAAAATGCCCGAGCTGTAAGCTAAAAGCAGGCGTTCGACTGAAAAATCGCCGCCAACAGCGAGCAAACCGTTTTCGTCGGCAAGTGCAGGGTTAGGAAACCGCAAGGTGTCATCGAGTTGAAAAACAGGCATATTGAATTTATTGCTTTAAAATTTTTTGCAAATCGGTGTCCGAAACAGTTAGCAATTTAACCGGTACCAATCGCTTGGTAAGGTCGCGCCAATTTTCGTTTTTTGCAAAAACGATTTTAAACATCGGTAACGCTTCTGCTAAATTTCCCATGTTTGCCAAACTAACCGCTTGCCAATACTTCATTTCTTCGTTGTTCGGGTACAAAGTTTCAGCCTTTGCATATAATTCTTTTGCTAATTGCATATCCTTTTTCTCAATCGCTAAATCGCCTTCATTCATGTAGTTATATGCGTTGTGTACATTCAGTAATCGGTCTAGTTCGACCAGTGGCGTAGTGTGGTCATCCACCCTAATATTAACCAAAACGTCTTCCCACTTATTGCCGGTTGGCTTTGCCCTAACCACCAATATGGCTGCCGATTGCATTCCTCTAATATCGCCGCCTTCCGCCTGCGCTGCCTTAAGTGTAGCCAACATTCGTTCGGCCAAAGGCAATTTATTATTTTTTTTGAAAGAAGTTGCCATCGCATTCCAAACTGTATTTTTGAGCATCATGTTTGCCTGAACCGAGAAATTTTTATCGGTTACATGCCCGGCTTCGGCTATACAGTTCTTGCCGGTAAATGCGGCAACTTCGCCTTTACTATTTAAAATTGCCAATTGTCGGAATTCGCGCCCAGAATCGGTAGCAAGCAATGTATCAATAGTTTGCTGCGGTGTATAGCCCAGTTTAAGCAGTTCTATACCTCGCATTCCGAACGAAATATTTACAAACGATTGCGTAGCAACCACTCCTACTCCGGCTTCGCCCCAAATAACCACTGCTCCGGTTGCAAACCAATGCGACTGCACGGCTGCACCCATATCGCCGGTATTTTCGTCCATAGCAACCACCGAATATGTATGTGCAAAAGGTGTTTTATAAAACTGTGCATTTGCCTGAAAAACAGCTAAAAACATGCAAATAGTAACTAGTAAATTTTTCATATTGAAATTTTAACGGTACATAATATAATTTTAGCGAAAATAAATAGTTTTACAAAGTGTTAATAATGCTGCAAGTTGCAAATAAATGTGCTAAATTGCAAACAATTATAAACGCAAATGTATAAAGCGTATTTTATTGTAAATTAGTTTTTTATGTTTAAAAATTACATACTAATTGCCTTTCGAAATATTCTCAAGCAAAAAGTTTACACCTTGGTAAACATGCTGGGTTTGGCAATAGGCATAGCAATTTTTGTACTAATTAGCTTATTTATAACCAACGAACTAAAATATGATAAACACCACAGCAAATGGCAACGAATTTACCGTGTAGTAAATATTGTTGAACGCGACGGTGTAGGCGAGGAATCGTCGAGTTGTCCGTTTCCGTTGGCACCGGCATTGCTTGCCGAACACCCCGATAAAATAGAAGCTGCAGTTCGTTTTTTCAATTTGCAAACTCCCACAAAGCTTATTGAATACAATGCAATTAAATATAACGAGCCTTATTTCTTTTTTACCGATTCTTCTTTTTTTGATGTATTTGATATTGAATTGATTGAAGGAAATGCTAAAGAAGCATTAAACGATGTTTCGAAAACTATAATTTCGGAATCGACGGCTAAACGCTATTTTGGTGACCAACCGGCGTTGGGCGAAATTATTACGCTCGAAGGAGGTATTCCGCTAATAATTACCGGAGTTTTTCGTGATGTTCCTTCAACCTCGCATTTTAAATACGAATTTTTAACTTCAATCGTTACCTTAAAATCGTTTTTCGGCGGCATACCCCGCAATTGGATTTGGAACCCTTGCTGGACTTATATTTTGCTCAAAGACAACAAGTTTGAAAGTGCTCTTGCAAATTCATTTCCTCGGTTTATTGATAAAAATATGACCGACGATTTAAAAGCACATATTCAGTTCTATTTGCAACCACTTGCCGATATTCATTTATATTCGCAGCTCGATTATGAAATTGAATCGAATTCCAACATTTTGTTTTTGTACATTTTAGGAATGATAGCCGTATCGGTTTTAATAATTGCCATTATGAATTTTATAAACCTTTCTACCGCTGCTTCATCAAAAAGGTTTAAAGAAATAGGGATTCGAAAAATAACCGGTTCTACGCGTAATCAGTTAATAATTCAGTTTTTAAGCGAATCGTTGCTTATGAGTTTTATTGCACTGTTTTTCGCTTTAATTATTGTAGAACTGCTTTTGCCCGGTTTTAATTATGCAACCGACAGAAACTTGGCTTTTAGTGCACTTATCAGCATCCAATCTGTTTTATATTTGTTGCTGCTTGGCATTGTAACCGGCTTTTTGGCAGGCTTGTATCCTGCTTTCTATCTATCGTCTTTTCAGCCTATACAAGTGCTTAAAGGAATTCGAAAACGCGGAATAAGCGGCGGAAGAGGCAGAAAAGTTTTGGTTGTGGTGCAATTTTCTATTTCAATTGTACTAATTATTGTAACCTTTATAAATTATAAGCAACTTAACTTTTTATATAATGCCGATTTAGGTTTCAAAAAGAACGATATAATTATTTTGCCTGTAAGCAACAACCCGCTGCTGTCCGATTACGAAGGATTTAAAGAAGATTTGTTAAAAATGCCTGAAATTGAATATGTTACCGGCATGTTCGATATTTTGGGAGTTAGTCATAATACGCGCAACTTTACGCCTATCGGCTTTCCGCAAGATAGGGCTCAATTCTATCCGGAGATGATAATTGAATACGATTTTTTGGAAACCTTTGAAATAAAAACAGTTGCAGGAAGAGGTTTTGATTCGCACAAAGAAGCGGATAGAAAAGAAGCGGTAATGATAAATGAAGCCATGGTTCGGCATTTGGGCTTAACCAACAACAACGATGCATTGGGTAAAACCATGTATTCGATAAACGGAAACGAAAAAGTAATTGGAGTAATCAATAATTTTAATGTTAACTCCTTACATTCAAAGGTTAGTCCGTTTGTACTGCATATGTTGTCAAACGATTCGCATTTTTTAAAATATCTGGCTATTCGAATTAAAAACGGTACAGATGAGCAAGCATTAAAGTACATTCAGAAAGTATGGCGCGATTACTCGCCCGAACGACCCTTTGAATACAAATATTTAAGCGACGAAATAAACAATTTGTACAAGGGCGAAGCCATGTTAAGCAAGCTAATTGTTTTGCTTACTGCATTGGCAATTTTTATTGCAACCATTGGCGTGCTGGGCTTGGTATCGTTTTTAACCGAACAGCGAACCCACGAAATAGGTATACGAAAAGCATTGGGTGCCGGAATTACCGATATTGTTATTTGGCTTTCATCGGAATTTATTCGTTTAATAATAATAGCCAACGTTTTGGCGTGGCCTGTTGCCTATATAATTTCTTATTATTGGTTACAATCGTTTGCTTATACAACCACAATTAGCATTTGGTTTTTCCCGGTTGCCGGGCTAATGGCACTGTTTATTTCGCAAATAATGGTGGTATTGCAAACATGGCGTGCGGCACTTACAAGCCCCGCTGTTGCGCTTCAGTACGAGTAATAGACCGATTTTGAGGGCGCCAAAATTTTCCTCACTAAAAAATAAATTTTGTTATTTACTGTTCGAAATCGTACAGTAATGTTGCAAAATCGTTCACTTTTTAAGTTTCGACAAAACCTATAATTTATTGTAACTTGCTTAATTAATGTTAGTTAATTACATTGGCACAGTATGTGTTTATTGCTATTCAACATAAAATTGCACCATAGAATCATTGAAATAAAACCTTAAGCAAGTTGATAATTGGTAAAAAGGCTTCCTTATTTGGAAGCCTTTTTTTATTTATTCATTTTGTTATTTCTTATTCCAATTTTCCTTAATATGAATCAAGTTTTCTACCTGACTGATATCTAAAAATGTAGCACCGTTTCGAGGGCCGAAACTTCCGCCTATAATTACGATTAAATCTTTAAGGTCGAAATATTTTTTTTCCATCAATAATTCCAACGCATCTTTTTTAAAATCTTCGGTTGATGAACGTTGTTCTAAACAATTGGCGTAAATACCATACGATAGCGCAAGTTTTCGCATAACTTTTTTACTATAGCAAATTGCAAACACGTTGTGCGGGCCGCGAAATGCTGCCACATAATGGCCGGTTCTGCCCGAAAGCGTATCGAGAACAATAGCTTTTGCATGTAATTTTATTGAAGCAGTAACGGCAGCATCGGCAAGAAATATGGCGGTATTTCCGTCGTATGCAATATGTTTAACGGTTTCGCGTACTTCCTTACTTTTTTCTACTTCAAATGCAATGCGGGTCATGGTTTCAACTGCTTCTACCGGGTATTCGCCATATGCGGTTTCGCCGCTTAGCATTATGGCGTCGGTTTCGTGGTAAATGGCATTTGCCACATCGGTAACTTCGGCTCGCGTGGGGCGCGGGTTGGTTATCATTGAATGCAACATTTGGGTTGCCACAATTACCGGTTTTTTGTAATGATTTGCCTTAGCTATTAACCGTTTTTGAATGCCGGGAATTTTTTCGGCAGCTATTTCAATACCTAAATCGCCGCGAGCTACCATAATTCCATAGGCTACACTCAAAATCTCATCAATATTGTCGATGCCGGTCTGGTTTTCGATTTTGGCAATTACTTTTGCCTCGCTTTTTTCCTCATCCAAAATTTTTTGCACATCGAGTACATCTTGCTTACTGCGAACAAACGAATGCGCTATAAAATCGACATCTTGCGCGGCGGCAAAACGAATAAAATGAATATCCTTTTCCGACAACGACGGTAAATTCAACGTTACCCCCGGTACATTAATACTCTTACGTCCTTTCACTTTACCCGGGTTTAGTACCGCACAATTTAAGTAATTATCGGTTTTCGATAGTACTTTAAACGCAATTTCGCCATCATCAATAAGAACCATGGTTCCAATAGGAATTTCGGAAGCAAAAAATTCGTACGTTACTTTAATACTTTTGCCATCGGGTATATCGCCCGAACCGTAAAAGCTTACCAATTCGCCCTTTGCAAGTTCCAGAGGTTGCATTTCGCAAGTTCTTATTTCCGGCCCTTTGGTATCAATCAGAATCGGAATTTTGTCCGATACCGCACGAACATTGGCTATTACTTTTAGCGAATCTTCGGGATTTTGATGCGCTGTATTAATTCGCACAACATCCATTCCTTTGCTGTACAATGTTTTAAGAAAATCAACATCGCAACGACTATCAGAAATCGTTGCAACAATTTTAGTCAGTTTTTTCATTCTCTCTCGTTTTCAATTCGAATTTATTCGGGTAAAAACTACAAATTATTTTTCGCAACACTATTTGAAGTATCGAATAAACAAGGTGCAAAGATAATTCAAAATCCGTGCATTAAAAAATTGGGCTTAATTAGCTGATTTCAATTCAATAAAGATAATAAAAAAAGAAATTAAAAAAAGCTTTTATTGCTTATTTAACAAGTTAAAAAAAATAATTAACTTAGTGCTCTGACAAATTATTGGCTCTTATGGGTAAAATTTTGAGGTATATTGTATTAATTGCCGTGGCAGGTACTTTCAGCTTTTCGAGTTATTCACAGTCGCGCGCTGTTATTGCTGAGCTAAAGAACAAATTGTCCTATGCAGCTATTGATTCGACTAAAGCAACAATTCTGAACCAATTATGTTGGAACTACCGATATTTGAACCCCGACTCGGCCTATTTGTATGGCGAGCAAGCACTTCTAATTTATAGGAAAACCGATAATTTTGCCGGACAAAGCGATATTTTGAACAAAATGGGAGTGGCAAAGCGAAATATGGGCGATTATCCGGCTGCATTAGATTGCTATTTTAAGGCATTAAACATAAGTTCCGACCATAATTTGTTGCGCGAATTAGCCTACGCAAACAATAATATAGGCGATATTTACCACCGATTGGAAAATTATACTGAAGCTATTGTGTACGTAGATAAAGCATTAAAACATTTTGCCGAAGTTAATGATTCGGTAGGAATTGCCTACGCATATAATCGTAAAGGCGAAGCTTACAAAGGCGCTAAGGAATGGAAAATGGCACTCGAATCGCTCTACAAAGCGCAGAATATCCGTAATAAGCTAAGCAATAAGGATATGGAAGCGGCAACTTGGATAAATATTGCCAATTGCTATTTTGAACTGCATATGCTCGACAGCGCATTAATTGGCTACAACAAAAGCATCGAATTGCTGTATGATATAAACGAGTACGAACGCCCTTCTGCGCATTTGGGCTTGGGTAAATACTATTTTGCTATCGGAAATTTCTATAAAGCCATCGAAAATTTGAATTTGGCGGTTGAATATTCACGGAAATCGAAATACCCGCTTATTGAAACCGAAGCCTACGAATATTTGGAAAAAATATATCTAGGCCGAAATAAGATTGGCAAAGCATACAATTATTTAAAGTTGGCAAGCAACCTTAAAGCGCTTAACGAAAAAGAAGAATCGATAAAACGAATTACCAAATACGAAATGGAATTTGCATTTAAGCGGCAAAATGAACTTAAAGAAATTGAAGATTTGAAGCAAAAAGCCATTTTTGAGTCGGACTTGCTAAAGCAGAAACTTATAAGCTATGCACTTATTTTTATGATGCTGTTTGTTGGCATTGGTATAATGTTGGTTTATAGAAATTTCAGGTTTGTAAAAAGAACCAATGCAGCCTTATATAAAATAAATGTAGAATTAAAAGAAAAAGAGTTGGCTATTGAATTGCAAAATATTAAATTGCAAGAAGTTAATGCAACAAAGGATAAGTTTTTCGGTATTATAGCCCACGATTTAATAAATCCGTTCAACGGAATACTCGGTTTTTCCGATTTAGTAATCGATTCGATTAAAAACAACGAACCTGAAGCCGGCATGTACGCCGGATTATTGAAAAAATCGGCTGATAACGGGTTTAAATTATTGCAAAATTTATTGCTTTGGTCGCGCTCGCAAACGGGTAAAATAACCTTTGTGCCGGAGCAATTGCAGGTAAACGATATAATTTCAAAAGCGCTCGATACCGTAAAATCGTCGGCTACTTTAAAGCAAATTACCCTTGCAACTTCCGAAATTGCAGAAGCTGCTGTTTTCGCCGACGCCAATATGCTGGAAACCGTGCTTCGAAATCTTGCCACCAATGCAATTAAATATACTCCGGTTGGAGGCACCGTAACAATTTCAATGGCAAAAAACCATAACGAAACCGTTTTTACGGTAACCGATACCGGAGTTGGTATTTCGGAAAAACTTATTAATAAGCTTTTTGATGTAAGCGAAAAAATTTCGACACCCGGCACCAACAAAGAACCCGGCACCGGGCTCGGACTAATATTATGCAAAGAGTTTGTTGAAAAACACGGTGGAAAAATTTGGGCTGAAAGCGAACTAAAAAAAGGCAGCTCCTTCTTTTTTACAATTCCAAACCAGGTAGCGACAAATTAATGAACCTTATTTTTACTTTTGCACCCAAATATTGCAAAAGATATTTTCTGAAAAAGCTAAAACAAAATACATTTTTTTTAGAACTACTTTTCATAAAAATTAAACAAAACCAATTCAAAAAATGAGGTAATGTTTTTCGTTATAATACTTTTTATTTAATACAAAACATTGATATAATGTGTTTAATACTTATAGGAATTAAAGCGCACCCCGAGTATAAATTTATTATGCTTGCCAACCGCGACGAATTTTTTAACCGAAATGCAACCGGAGCACATTTTAATTCCGACTCTCCTACCCTTTTGGCAGGCATTGATTTGGAAGCCGGCGGAATGTGGAACGGAAT
>JAIFNC010000193.1 GCA_020047935.1 Bacteroidota bacterium | reverse complement strand
TGAAAGTTTATGGTGAAGAAATATTTGAGGAATTTGTTGATAAAACCTACGATTTAGCGCGCGAATTTTACCGAATTATTTTGGAGGAACCCAATTTTGAAGCAGCTCACATACCGGAATCAAATATTTTTTGCTTTCGATACTTACCTTCAAATGCAAAATCAGATGCTGAAATCTCAGAATTTCAAATTAGAATACGAACCCAATTATTGGAAAACGGCAACTATTATATAGTGAAAACTGTACTGAACGGTAAGGTTTATTTGCGAGTTACGCTAATGAATCCTTTTACCGAATCCGAGCATATAATCGCTTTAATTAACTTCATTAAAAGTATTGCAAATAAATTAAATAGCAATGAATAGAGTTTTGTTTTTTTTACTTATTTTATTTCAAATAAATTTGGTTTCGTGCCAACCTGCACCCAATAATTTGGATACTAAATTACGAACAGCTTTACTATCTGAACGACTTAAAAATACTTGGGTTGGATTGTCGGTTTACAATCTTAAAACCAAGCAAACCCTATGCGAAATAAATTCTGATAAGTTAATGGCTCCGGCTTCTACCTTAAAACTTATACCAACCGGATTGGCACTAAACACATTTGGCGGCGATTATACCTTCGATACAAAAGTATATTTTAAAGGCGAAGTAAAGAATAATGCAGTTGAAAACGGAGTACTTATAATTAAAGGAGCGGGCGATCCGGCTTTGGCAGCCGATAGATTGCGCGGTTACTATCCGAAGGAATTGTTTAAGCAAGTTGCCGATTCATTGCTTTCAATGGGAATAAAAAGTTTTTCGGGAAGAATTATTGCCGATATTTCGGTTTTTGAACAAATGACAACGCCCGGAAAATGGCTGTGGGAAGATATTGGAAATTACTACGGTGCTACTCCCAGTGGTTTAAGTGTTTATGAGAATATTTTAAAACTTAAATTTACCACCGGCGCCGAAGGTTCAAAAGCAATTTTGTCTGAAACAATTCCAACAACCGAATTGCAACTCGATATTCAACTTTTTGCTGCAAATACCGGCACAGATAACGGTTGGTTTTATGGCGACCCTCAAACACAAGCGCGCACAGTTCGCGGCACTATTCCTTCCAACCGTACCGAATTTGTGCTTAAAGCCTCGTTGCCAAACCCTGAAAAAGTAGTAAGCAATATGCTAATCAGTTCGCTTGTAAATAACGGTATTGCATGTAAAGTTACCACCGAAATTTGGCAAACCGAAATTGATGTGTCGGAATGCAGGCTTTTGTCGACCATTAAATCGGCACCTTTAAATAAAATAGCACAAGCGGCTAATTACCGAAGTGTAAATTTATATGCCGACCATTTGTTTTTACAATTGGGTAAACAGAAATATGGGGTTGGTAGTTTTGATACCGGTGCAAAAGTGGTTTATAATTATTTCAAAGATAAGAATTTGCCTTTTGAAGGTTTGCAATTGTATGACGGAAGCGGATTGGCAGCATTTAATTCAATAAGTTCAAATCAGCTTACAAGTTTTTTGACTGCTATGTATGCCGAGCCGGGTTTTCAGGAGTATTTGGCTACCATTCCGTTGGCAGGCGATACCGCCGGAACGATGCGCCGATTTGATAATAAAGTGTTGCGGTTTGCTGAACTCCACGCAAAATCCGGTTCAATGACCGGTGTGTTAACCTATTCGGGTTATATTTACAATACTAAAAACGAGATGCTGGCATTTAGCTTGTTTTTCAATAAAAGTAATATTTCAGCCAACGAACTGCGAAATATAGCAAATGAAGTTTTTATTCAATTAGCCGAATCTAATTAGTTGTAAAATAATGCAATAAAGAAAAAGAGCTGCAATTTGCAGCTCTTTTTTTTAATTATTTAAACGCCGGAATGCCGGTTATTTCGTTGCCCGTAATTAATAAGTGTACATCGTGTGTTCCTTCATACGTAATTACCGATTCTAAATTCATCATATGCCGCATCATCGGAAAATCGCCGGTAATGCCCATTGCACCGAGTACCTGACGCATTTCGCGCGCAACTTCCAACGCCATTTTCACGTTGTTGCGTTTGCACATCGAAATTTGTTCGGCTGTAGCTTTTCCCGCATCGCGAAGTGTTGCCAATCGCCATGCAAGTAGTTGTGCTTTTGTAATTTCGGTAAGTGCTTCGGCCAATTTTTTTTGTGTAAGTTGAAAAGAAGCAATCGGTTTTCCGAATTGTTTGCGTTCCAAAGAATATTGAACAGCAGTAGTGTAGCAATCAATAGCTGCCCCAATGGCACCCCAAGCAATGCCAAAGCGTGCAGAGTTTAAGCACATCATTGGGCTTTTTAGCCCGCCCGAAAGTGGCAGTAGGTTTTCTTTCGGAACTTCAACATTATCAAAAACCAGCTCGCCGGTTATTGATGCACGCAGCGACCATTTTTTCTTGGTTTCCGGGCTTGTAAATCCTTGCATGCCGCGTTCTACAATTAAACCACGAACTACTCCGGCTTCATCTTTAGCCCAAACAACAGCAATATCGGCAATTGGCGCATTGGTTATCCACATTTTGGCGCCATTAAGCAAATAATGAGTACCCTTATCTGCAAATTTGGTTTCCATTCCGCCCGGGTTCGAGCCATGGTTTGGTTCCGTTAAACCAAAGCAGCCAATCATTTCGGCAGTTGCCAATTTTGGCAGGTATTTTCGTTTTTGCTCTTCGCTGCCAAAGGTGTAAATAGGATACATTACAAGCGAACTTTGTACCGAAGCCATGCTGCGTATGCCCGAATCGGCGCGTTCAAGTTCTTGCATCATTAGTCCGTAAGTAACATAATCGAGTCCAAATCCGCCGTATTGTTCCGGAATAAAGCTGCCAAAAACGCCTAAGTCAGCCATTCCTTTAAGCAGTTCTTTAGGAAAACGCGCTTGTTGGCAAGCATCGTCAATTATTGGCATTACGTCGCGGTTTACCCAATCGTGCACCGATTTTTGAATCATTTTGTGTTCTTCACTCAAAAAATCGTTTATTCCGTAATAGTCAGGCATTGGTTGTGTTGTGCTCATTTTTTTAATAAAATTAATTTATGTTTGCTTCAAATTTAGTATTTAATGCAATTTTAATTAATTTTGTTCAATTATCTAAATTTATTTCATGAAAGCTTTAGATACTGATACGTTGAGTTTTAGTTCCAATGTGCATAGTTTAACTCGTTGGGGCGAATTGACGACTGCCGATAAATTGGATGTTTTGCCCGATTTTGTGGTATCACCGGGCACAATTTCGGACAGTAGTTTTGTAAGCTATGCTACATTAAATGCCGATGCATTTCCTTATTTAGAAGCACAAATACCCGATTGGATATTTGTAATTTTTATTGTGGCATTCGGCATGTTGGCTATTGTTCAGGTGCGTTATTATCGGTACCTCGAACTTTCTGTGCTGGCTTTGTTTAATCGGCGCCGAATCGATTCACTCTATCGAAATATTGATATTAAAAGCCCGCTTTCCGAATTTATTTTATTTGTAAACTATATAATAATAAGCGCAGTAGTGATGTTTTTATTGTCCAGTATTATGTTTAATTTGCATTTCGGCAAAGCACCTTTTTTCGATTATTTGTCGCTTTTTGTTTTTGTACTGCTAATATATTTGGTTAAAGTTGCCGCAATAAAGCTATTGGGATATGTTTTTTCTGAAACCGATATGGCAAAAAATTATATTACCTACGTGGCTTATCATAATCGAATGGCAGGATTAATTCTTCTACCCTTAACTTTTATTTTAATTTATTCGAACTTAATTACTTATAATACAGCATTTTATTTAATTGCAATTCTCCTTTTTGCCGTTTATATTGTACGACTTTATCGCGGAGCACAAATATTTATTCTCAAAGATGTTTCTATTGTCTATTTGATTTTGTACCTTTGCGCCCTCGAAATTCTACCTTTGTTGTTAATTTTGAAAGCAGTATATCGGTTTCTTAATTAGTAAATAGGTACAATTATTGCAGGTAATTTTTTTTCAATTAAAATCTGTAGAACCTTGAAAATTAAAAAGATTTTAGTTTCGCAACCTGAGCCAACAACCGACAAATCACCGTATTTCGAGTTGGCTAAGAAAAACAATTTAAAAATTGATTTTCGACCTTTCATTAAAGTTGAAGGTGTTCCGGGTAAGGAGTTCCGAAAGGACCGAATAAACATTCTTGATTTTAGCGCCGTTGTGTTTACAAGCAGAACCGCTGTTGACCACTATTTTAGAACAGCAAAAGAACTGCGTGTAACCATTCCGGACACAATGAAATACTTTTGTATTTCGGAAGCTACCGCTTTCTATTTGCAAAAATACATTGTGTATCGAAAGCGAAAAATTTTCTTTGCCAAAAACACGTTTGATGATTTATTGGACTTGTTGAAAAAACACGCAGGCGAGAAATATTTAGTTCCGCTTTCAGACCAGCACAAGGAAGATATTCCGGATAAGTTGGAAACTTCGAAATTGAATTACACCGTTGCGATTATGTACCGAACTGTAAGTTGCGATTTATCGGATTTGAAAGATGTAAATTACGATATTTTGATTTTTTACAGTCCGTCCGGAATTAAATCGTTATTCGAGAATTTCCCGAATTTCGAACAAAAGGACACAAAAATTGCGTCATTCGGTCCTTCAACTGCCAAAGCAGTAATTGATGCAGGTTTACGGTTGGATATAGCAGCGCCTCAGCCTGCGGCTCCATCAATGACCATGGCTATCGATTTATTTATTGAAGAGTTGAATAAGGGTAAAAAGAAGTAATACCCGAAATTTTATGCTTTAAAATGCGGTTTTCCGGTAAAAGGATAACCGCATTTTATTTTTATTGGCTACATTTGTGTTTTGCATATTATTAATTCGAGTAACGTATGTCGGAAATTAATTACCGTTTAGGAAAAAATCAAAAATTGAAATCGTTTAAAGTGATTGGAAATTTGTTCCAAGGCGGTAACTCATTTATTGCTTATCCGTTTAAGGTAGTTTGGTTGTATAATGAATCGGATACTCGATTTTTTCGGTTTTCGGTTTCGGTACCTAAGCGAAAATATAAAAGAGCGGTAGACCGAAATTTGATAAAACGCAAAATTCGTGAAGCGTACCGATTAAATAAAGCTGTTTTGCAAGCAGATTACCATGGCAAGCTTGCCGACTTTATGGTAATCTACATTGCTTCTGCCGATGCCGAATATTTGGTTTTTGAAAATGCAATGAAAATAGCCTTGACAAAACTTCGTAAAAAAATTACAACCCTTGATACCGGTGAAGAAATTGTTTGATATAAAATAAATAAGAATACACATGAAATATATGGTATTTATTTTACAACCTCTATTTTGGCTGCTTAAAACCTTGCTTATAGGGTTGGTTCGTTTTTACCAAGTAGCAATTTCGCCGCTTAAACCACCGAGTTGTCGCTACACACCAACGTGCAGCAATTATAGTCTGGACGCTTTGCGCAAACACGGCCCGATTAAGGGAACTTATTTGTCGGTTAAGCGTATTTTATCATGCAATCCTTGGGGCGGACACGGCTACGACCCGGTGCCTTAATTCGCAACGTTTTTATTTATTCTTTTAACACTGATTTTCTATGAAAAAGTGGATTTTTAGCCGTTATACGGTTATTTTACTGATAGTTTCGGTAATAAGTTTAAGCGCTTTTAAAAAAAGCGAAGATTTTGAACTTCGAAAACAAATAGAAATAATGCTTTCGATAATTAAAGAACTGAAAGCAATTTATGTTGATGAATTTGGAATAGCCGATTTAATGAAGAAAGGCATGGATGCCATGTTGAAATCGCTTGATCCGTACACCGTATATTATCCGGAAACAAAAATTGAAGATGTTCGATTTATGAATTCAGGTAAGTTTGGCGGTATTGGAATTTTGACCAAGAAAGTTGGTGTCAAATTTTTGGTGCTCGATGTTTTGCAAGGCTATTCGGTACATAAATCGGGGGTTTCAGCCGGCGATTTTATTACAACAGTAAATGGTAATTCGGTTGCAAATTTAACCGACGAAGGTTTTGGCGAGTTGCTGCAAGGCTCGCCCGGCACAACCATTGAACTTACGGTGCAAAAATATTCAGGCGAAGTAGTTAAATTGAGTCCTGTGCGCGAAATGGTAAGCATTAAGTCGGTGCCTTATTACGTTTTTACCGCCGATTCGGTAGCCTATATTAAGCAAACCGGTTTTAGCGAAACTGCTGCAGGCGAATTTGAAACAGCACTTAAAGAAATGCTTGCCAAAAAGCCTAAAGGGATAATTCTCGATTTACGCAATAACCCCGGCGGATTGCTCATTGAAGCGGTGAAAATAGTAAACTTCTTTGTAGAACAAGGTGTTACTGTTGTTTCGGTTCGCGGTAAAAATGCTACGCAAAGCCAATTGTTTAAAACCGAGCGCGAACCATTGGTTCCAAAACTTCCGTTGGTGGTTTTGGTTAATAACGGTTCGGCGTCGGCATCGGAAATAATAGCAGGAGCAATTCAAGATTTAGACCGTGGAGTAATTATGGGACGAAAAACCTTTGGCAAGGGTTTGGTACAAATTACGCGTGAACTACCCTTTAATGCAATACTTAAATTAACTTCGGCAAAGTATTATACACCAAGCGATAGGTGTATACAAATGCTCGATTATTCGCACCGTAACCCCGATGGTAGCGTAGGAGCCGTTCCGGATTCTTTAATAACCAAGTTTAAAACAAAAAATGGGCGCACGGTATACGACGGTGGAGGGATTGCACCCGATGTTGTTTTTGGCAAAGCCTACGAAAAAACAATTGTCGACAATTTGTTGGAAAATGACGTCCTGTTCAATTTTGCAAGTCAATATGTTGTAAAAAACAAGGCGCCGCAATCGCCTTTAAGTTTCAAAATGAGCGAAAAAGATTTTGCCGATTTTGTTGAATATGCAACTACATGTGGTTATGAATATAAAACCGAAACCACCGAAATGTTGTTAACATTGGAAAACCGAGCAAAATCGGATTCTGTTTTTCAAAATGCAAAAGCCGATTTTGAAAAATTGAAACAAGCCTTAAAACCAAATCTAAAACTTGAATTAACTAAACATAAGTACGAAATAATAAGAAGTTTAGAAGAAGAGATAGTAGGACGTTATTTTTATTTTGAAGGACGATTGGAATACCATGTAAATAACGATTTACTAATAAAAAAAGCAGCCGGTTTAATAAATAATTTAAATGAATACAATGCAGTATTTAAAGTAAATTAAAATCTATTTTATGTTGAACAACATGGTTATCTTTCTGCAAAATATTAAAGTTAGCTTTCGAAAATCAAAATTATTGTTTTAATTTGGCAAAATCTTTGAACAATGTTATTTGAGAAATAGTTACGCCATGATTAGAATTCCTTTAGCTTTTTTATTTGCAACTATTTTAAGTTTAGTTGCCTGTACCAAAACCGATAACGTACCTCAAATTGTTTGCGAGGTAAACAGTGTGCTTCCCGGATTGCCCGGTGAAAGCATTGAGTACGTATTTCTGGTTAGTTCAAAAAAACCATTGCTAAGTTTGGAGGTTATTACCGAAAACGCCGGCCATGCTGTTTTTAAGCACGAATTCCGAAACGAAGTTTTTACCGACCAAGTTAAGTATTCGTACATAGTACCTAAGGACATAGCAAATACCGCTTTTGTTCAGTTTAAAATTGTATTGCGCGACGCTGAAGGTATGAGTGTTACCGTTCAGAATTTGCCGGTATATAATCCGCCACAAATGGCAGGTGGTTATAGCGAAGCATTTTTTGAATAAAATATTATATATTTGTTCTAAAATTTTTGGCTTATGAAGCATTTTACATTTACGTTTATTTTTAGTGTTGTAGTTAGTTACGCTTTTGCTGTTTCAGGCGATTCACTTAAAGTAAATTCTGCATCCGATATCTATTTTCGGAAAATAAAATATATTGAAGAGCAAACGGTTATTCCTTCCGAAATATACTATTGTAAATTTGCCGTACAACGATAAAATCAGAATGCTCATTGAGCGTTATGTGATTAAATACCCCGACCAAGTACAAGGGCTTTTGGCTCGCTCCGATTATTATTTTCCACTTTTCGAAGAAATTTTTGATGCCTATAACTTGCCGCAAGAGCTTAAATATTTGGCAGTTATTGAATCGGCATTGAAACCAAAAGCCATGTCGCGTGCCGGAGCAGGTGGTTTGTGGCAATTTATGCGCGGAACCGGAAAACTGTACGGATTGCGTATTGACGAGCATATCGACGAACGTTCCGACCCGGTAAAAGCTACCGAAGCAGCAGCTCGCTATTTGTCTGATTTATACGATATTTACGACGATTGGACACTCGCCTTGGCGGCTTATAATTGCGGACCGGGTAACGTTAAAAAAGCAATTCGTAAAGCGGGCGGAAAAAAAGACTTTTGGAAAATTTATAATTATTTGCCAAAAGAAACTCGCTCGTATGTGCCTATTTTTGTTGCTGCTACCTATGCGTTTCATTATTACGAAGCACACGGCATTGGTAGATTGCAAGGGGTAAATCCGATTCTTACCGATACAGTACTTATCGACAAAAAACTTCATTTTATGCAATTGGCAGAAGCGTTGAATATTTCCATCGATACCTTACGATAAGGCGTATGAACTATGCGGCAACGAAGAAATGGTTTACGCGTGGAAAGATTCGATTTACTTAAGCGAAAAATTTGCTAAAACCTATGTGGCGACTACAACCGACGAGAAAAACCGGTCAGCTGTGTATCATAAAGTTAAATCGGGCGATACGGTGGGTGGAATTGCCACTAAATATAAAGTTCGAGCCGCCGACGTTCGGTATTGGAATAATTTACGCGGAAATACCATAAGAATAGGACAGAAGCTTAAGATTATGGTACCTGCAAATTTAGCGAGCAGGTATGCCGATTTAAGCCCTGTAGCTATTGAAAATAAGAAAAAGCAAGCCATTCCATAGTTCTTTAAATGGCAAAAATAAAACCCCGAAAAAATCAAGTTTTCGGGGTTTTTCTTTTATTTATTTTCTGTCCAAACATGTCCTTTGCCGGGTAATATTTCTTTTTTCCAAATAGGAACTTGTGCTTTTATGCGGTTTACAATATCTTCAATGGCTTCAAATGCCTGAATCCGGTGCCCTGCCGATGCAAAAACAAATAAGGATATTTCGCCGGCTTTTACCATGCCCAAGCTGTGTTTAATATGCAGGCAAGTTAAATCCGAATAAGTGGCAAATGCATATTCGTTAATTTTTTCGAATTCCGCTTCAGCCATTTCTGTATAGGCTGAATATTCAATGCCTTCAACGGGAATGTTTTCAAGCACATCGGCTCGTACTTGCCCCAGAAATATGCAATGTGCACCAATATTAGTTTTACTGCTATGCTTAGCTATGCTTTCGCTTACAAATTCCGGTTTTACGGCTCCTTCAATAAAATAAGTTTTCTTTTTCATTTTTTCTTTAAATTATTTGCTGAAAATAATTCGCAATGCAAAGTTACGTAACAAATAAAAAATCCGAAATACCTTTAAGTAAAACTTAAAATATTTCGGACTGAAATTTTAAAAAGGAATTATTTAATACGGTGCCAAGTTTGAGTTCTGTATATTACCCAAATATAGCCGCGAACTAATAGTTTATTCGAATCTTTAGGATCTAATTCCATTTCGCAATCGTAAATTTTGCCGTTGTTCGGATCCATAATAGCTTCGGAGCTTTTCCAAATTTTGCCATCTTTTTTCAAGCCAATTACAAAATCCATTCCTACTACCGGTTTATTTTTTCGGTTAAATTTTTTCTCATCGGGGCATTTATCGCAAATTTGAGTTTGCGGTTTATCGTAAAGTTTCAGTATTTTGCCATAAACTTTACCGTCTTTAATATAAACTTCAACTTCCGATTTTGCTTTTCCGGTTTCGTCGTCAATAGTTTTCCAAATTCCGG
>JAIFNC010000093.1 GCA_020047935.1 Bacteroidota bacterium | reverse complement strand
TCATCGATAGTTACATCAACCGCTTTTGCTTTGCGGAATTCAATGTGCCCTTTGGTGGTATCGAAATGCGAGTTTCCGGGTACCAACATTCCTTCTTTAACCAACACCGAAAACAGCACGTTTTCAGCAGCTCTACCCTGATGGGTGGGCAAAAAATACTCGAAACCAAGCAATTCTTTAATGGTTTCTTTTAGTTTTAGATACGAAAGCGAACCGGCATAACTTTCGTCGCCCAGCATTATTTCAGCCCATTGTTTGTCGCTCATAGCGCCTGTTCCCGAATCGGTTAGGAGGTCAATGGTTACTTTGTCGGAACTAAGTTTGAAAAGGTTAAATTGCGCTTCTTCTATCCATTGTTTGCGTTGTTCGCGAGTGCTGCGCGGCACGGTTTCAACCATTTTGGTTTTGAACGGCTCTATATAAGGTAATTCCATGATTTTTTAATTGGATTAAATTGAATAAATATGTTGAGTCGATGGGGCTTCAACAAAAAAATAAAAAAAATGGGGGTGAAACGACTAAAAGGAATCGCGTCGTTTGATATTGAGATATTTGAAAATATCGGTAGTAATGTAAATCAGTTTTGTGTTCATTAATACCTTGTTAGCAACAAAATTCAGCAGCGAATTTGTTTAATTATTTGGTACAAAAATAATAATAATAAATGAATATTTTCATAAGCGAATTAAAAATTAATACCGGTGCTAATAAAAAGTATATACCGTAAGCTGCCGAAGTTATGCAAAGTACCGTAAATATTTTATAATTTTACACGCAAATTTTAATAAATGTAAACTTAATCTATCGTACGTATGAAAATTAAAGTAATATTATTGGCAGTTGCGCTGTTTTTTAGTGTTTCGCAAATATTTGGTCAGGATGATGAAATTAAAAAAGAAGCACTTAAGCACGAAAGCGAAGCGCGTAAATTCGCAGCAAAAGATTCGGCAAAACTTTGGACTATTGGCGGGGTAGGTTCATTAACCTTTTCGCAAGTTGCACTTTCGAATTGGCAAGGTGGCGGACAAAACTCAATGGCTGTAGGCTCGTTGTTTAATGTGTTTGCCAATTACGAAAAAGGTAACTCTACTTGGGACAATAAGCTTGAAGTTGCTTATGGTCAAATTCGACAAGGCGATTTGGGTATGCGAAAAAGCGACGACCGGGTGGTGCTTGATTCGAAATTTGGTTACAAAGCAACCAATTCGTTGTTTTACAGTGCCATGTTTAACTTTAAAAGCCAAATGACCGACGGTTTTAACTACGATCCAACGGCGAATAAACTTATTTCGGCACTTTTTGCTCCGGCATACCTTGTATTTTCGGCTGGTATCGACTATAAATACAAAAAATTGTTTTCAGTTTTTGCTTCGCCGGTAACTTCAAAAACTACGATTGTGGCCAACGAAGAGCTTTCAAATCAGGGTTTATACGGAGTAACCGTGGGCGAAAAGGTACGAAGCGAGTTTGGTGGATTTGTGAAAATTTGGTTTAAGAAAGATTTGTTTCAGAATGTAAGCTTGGAAACCAAGGCCGATTTTTTCTCGAACTACATGCACAATGCTAAATACGTAGACGTAAACTGGGAAACCTTAATTGCTTTGAAAGTTAATAAATACTTGAGTGCAAATATTCACACGCATTTAATTTACGACCACGATATTATTATTAAAGAAATAAACAAGCCGGGTATTCAGTTTAAAGAAGTTTTTGGCTTGGGTATATCGTATAAATTCTAAAAAGTTTAGTGTTTCAATTTACGCAATATACAAATAAAAAAGAGCGCTTACTTTTAATAGTAATCGCTCTTTTTATTTTCAATAATATGAATTATTGAGGCGAAATAGCTTCTACCGGGCACACATCGGCGCAAGCACCGCAATCGGTACAAAGTTCAGCATCAATTTTATAAATATCGCCTTCAGAAATTGCTTCAACAGGGCACTCGTCAATGCAAGAGCCGCAAGCAGTACAATCATCGCTAATTACGTAAGCCATTTTTTTTTAATTTAGGTTTGTAACTAAAATAAATAATTTCGGTTCAAAATTAATAACATTTTTTTTACTTACAACCGGTAATTTTAATACAACTTAGGTTTTAACTTTTTTTCATGGGTAATAAAGAGCAGTTCATTTAACTTTCTTGTAAGTTAAATAGCACATTTAAAGCAAATTAACATACAAGAAATTAGGTTATTATTTTTTTTTTCTCAGAATAATTATGCCGGTTTAAGTGGCTAATTTAGAATGATTTTTCATAAGCATTGCAAAAGCAAAAAAACTTTCTTTTTCTTAACCTATACAAAACTATAATTTTACATTTTAGTAACATTAGATTTATAGCTTTGCAGCAAAACTTTTTCAGAATGCTCCGAACACTTAAAAGCAGGCTATATGCCATTACTATCAGTTATTCAATATTTAGCATGTTGGTACTTGCATTGGCAATTTATTCAGGCATAATAAAAGAACGTGTTTTACAAAGTAATTTTAAGCTTAAAGAGCTCGAAAAATTAGTATACAAAGACCACAACTATATAAACACATTTTTACTGAGCGAATCGGTATCGACCGAATTTTACAGTTTGGGCAAAAGCAAACAGTTTATTTCGCATACGTTAAATAGAAAGGAATTTATTTCACTACTTAATAAGTTAGATTCTAACAGTGTTTCGCCTGCATTAAAAGTTACCCTTCGTTTCTATTTAGACACTATTCATCACGCTTTTGAGCAGTTGGTTAAGCTACAATTACAAAAAGGATTTCAGGACTATGGCAAAAGTGGGTTTATGCGAAAACACATACATTGGTTCGAAACCAACTATAAAACCAATATGGTTGATGTACTTATGCTTCGCAGACACGAGAAGGACTATATGCTTCGTTTTCAGGAACAATATATAACTAAACACAAGCTACTTACCGAAAAAGTTGCCAATGAATTAGTATACCAAAATGCCGATGCGTACTACCATTTAACAGAGTATGCCAAGGCATTTTATGAATTGGCTGCCTATGATAAAGAAATTGGATTGGTAGGAAGTACCGGTATTATTCCAAATTTAAATTGGCTTTTTAGCGATATTGAATTTAATATTTCTGCCATTATTGAAAGTAATAATGCAAAAATGGGCAAGTTTATGCGTTTTTATGATGCGGCAATTTTTACCTTAAGTTTATTGGTTTTAGGTATATTGCTTGCTTTCAGTATTTATATTTCGAGCAGAATTTCGAGGCAGCTTAATGTGCTTGCCACCGGTGTAAACGATTTTATTGGCGGCGGTTTTAAAAACCGAATTTTAATTTCCTACAATAATTCGGAAAGCGAAATACACCTGCTTACCAAAAATTTCATGATTTTACAAAACGAAATTATTGATTATATTGACCATTTTGAGCAAAAAATTGCAGAACAAACCTTAGAATTAAGAAAACAAACCAAAGAAATTGAAGATAAAAATGTTGAAATTTTGGCTCAACAAGAAAAAGTACTAGAGCATTTGGATTTGATTACGAACCAAAAAAAGGCCCTTGAGCGAAGCAATTTGCGCTTTACCGAGAGCATAAATTATGCAAAAATAATTCAGCAAGCAGTGTTGCCAAACCGAAACAGTATCGACGGATTATTTGCAGAAAATTTCATACTATTTAAACCAAAAGATGTTTTGAGCGGCGATTTTTATTGGTTAAAATGGAATAAAGACACTGAAAAGGTTTATTTGGCTGTTGCCGATTGCACGGGCCACGGTGTACCGGGCGCATTGCTTAGTATTATGGGAATTAGTATTTTAGACCAGCTTTATCAGTCGGTTATGCAAACTTCAAACCCCAACGAAGTATTAAACGCCCTGCGAACTAAGTTTGTGGAAATTATTGGCGCACGAAATTCGGGTAAAAGCTTAAATGATGGAATGGACATTGCTTTTATTGAGCTGGACTTAAAATTAAATATACTAAAATTTGCGGGAGCCAATAGGGATGTTTATATAATACGCAACGGAACAGAACTTATAATGCTGAAAGGCAACAAAATGCCAATTGGAAAATATATTCTGAACGATAGTTTTGACAACAATATTTTTGAACTGCAAAATAACGATAACATTTACCTTTTTACCGATGGGTATAACGACCAATTTGGCGGGGCAAAAAACACCAAATTTATGCGGAAAAACTTCAGAAAAATGTTGCTTGCGGTGCAACATAATTCATTTACCGAACAATTGGAAATTATTAAAGAAGTACACAAAAAATGGCGCCACAAAAATCAACAAGTCGATGACATTCTTATTATTGGATTCGGCTATAATTCAAAAAAATCGGTGAAGGCTATTGCCAAAAAAGCCAAAATTGAAGACTATATTTAATTTGCTCAAAGGATAAATCGTTACAAATTAGGATTTTACTGCTTATTTACTTCAATACATTTAAACGAAAAATAGTTGAATCAAAATTTTCGCAACTGACAATTTTTTGATAACCCCGGCTTTTCGTATTGACGATGTTTTATAAACCGGGACACCAATTTTTTCATATTTTCGATTAAAAATTTTGAAATTCAAAAACTATGTCGTAATTTTACGGCATAATTGATTTTCAATGAAAAAGAAAGAATTTACCCCCGAATTACTCGAATTGGCAAAATTTGCCAAAGCTGTTTCGCACCCGGCACGCTTAGCCATTTTAGAATATTTGGCCGAAACCAAAACTTGCATTTCGGGCGATATTTCCGACCAATTGCCGCTTAGCCGAAGTACGGTTTTTCAGCATTTAAAAGAACTGAAAGAACTTGGTTTAATTCATGGCGAAATTGATGGATTAAAAGTAAACTACTGTTTATGTTGTTCGACCATAAACCAATACAAAGCAGCATTCGATGTTTTTATGAATAAAATTGAAGCTGCCAATGTATTCTGCGCTACTGAAACTCCTAAAAATAATTTATAAATGAAAGTACTAATTCTTTGTACCGGCAACAGTTGCCGCTCGCAAATGGCACACGGTTTTTTGCAATCGTTCGACCAACAAATTGAAGTTTTTTCGGCAGGCACCCAAGCTTCGGGCAAGTTAAACCCTAAAGCGGTGGAAGTTATGCACGAAATCGGTATTGATATTAGCCACCATACCTCCGATTCGGTTGAAAAATATTTGGGTGAGACTTGGGATTACGTTATTACCGTTTGCGGCGGTGCCAACGAAAGTTGCCCGGCATTTTTGGGTAGCGTAAAACACAGGCTGCACATTGGTTTCGAAGACCCCTCGGAATCCACCGGCAGCAACGAATTTATTATGAGCGAATTCCGAAGAGTTCGCGACGAAATTAAGGACGAATTTTTAAATTTTTATATCGAAAACATAAAACCAAACTTATGATTCCGGATTATAAAAACGGCGCACTAATTATTAGCAATATCGTGCATTTCTCGGCTCGTGAAGCAATTGATTGGTGCAGTAAAGGCGCAATTTTGCTCGACATTAGGGAAGAATACGAAACTTGCGCTCGGCAATTTAGCGTAGCAAACTGCGAATTTATGCCCAATTCCGAACTTAAAACGCATTACAAGGAATTGCCTGCCGACCAATTGCTTATAATTGCCGACAGTGTTGGACTGAGAAGTAAGGAAGCCGTTATTTTTCTGCAAAAAGAAGGTTTTGAACATACAGCCAACTTGGCAGGCGGAATTGTTGATTGGGAACGCGAAGGCTTTCCGGTTATTACAAACCCCGCCGAAATGTTGCACGGGCAATGTGCCTGCCGATTAAGAACCAACTCGGGCAAAAAAATTAATTATAAGTAACGGAAAATTCAAATGTTTTATTTATTTGAAAAATTCAAAATTCAAAATTTTTATCTGTATGGAAAACATTAAAAACACAGTAAAAGAGAAGTATAGCCAAATAGCTATGCAACCAAAAATGCAAAATGAAACTTCGTGCTGCGGCGCCGGCAGCAGTTGTTGCGGAACCGACTACACCATTTTTTCGGAAAATTACACCGCACTTTCGGGCTATAATGCCGATGCCGATTTGGGCTTGGGTTGTGGAATTCCGACCGAATTTGCACAAATTAAACCCGGCAACACGGTGGTAGATTTGGGTTCGGGTGCCGGCAACGACTGCTTTGTGGCGCGGGCACTGGTTGGCGAAACCGGTAAAGTTATCGGTATCGACATGACCGAAGCCATGCTTGAAAAAGCCAACAAAAATCTTGAAAAACTCGGGTTTAAAAATGTAGAATTTCGCTTGGGCGATATTGAAAATATGCCCATTGAAGCCAATATTGCCGATGTAATAATTAGTAATTGTGTACTTAACTTAGTGCCCGATAAGCAAAAAGCTTTCTCCGAAATTTACCGAGTACTAAAACCGGGAGCACATTTTTCAATTTCCGATGTGGTGCTGGTTGGCGAATTGCCGCAGGAAATTATTAGAGAAGCCGAAATGTATGCCGGCTGTGTTTCGGGTGCTATGCAAAAACCTGAATATATGAGCATTATTAAACAAACCGGGTTCAAAAACATTAAGCTTGCAAAAGAAAAACAAATAACCTTGCCCGATGAAATTTTGTTAAACTATTTGACTAAAGAACAGTTGAATATTTTCAAAAAATCGGGAACCGGAATTTTTAGTATAACCGTTTTTGCCGAAAAATAATTTTCAATTTGAAAATGAATTAATGTGCTAATTTGAAAATTATTTTATTAGCACATTTTTCAAATTGAAACATTTTAAAATTAGTACATTTCCAAATTTTCAAATTAAACAAAATGCCAAGTAACAGCCGATTAAAATTTTTAGACCGATATTTAACCTTGTGGATTTTTTTAGCCATGTTTATCGGTGTTTTTTCGGGTTATTTATTTCCCGGAATTGCAGCCTTTTGGGACAGTTTAAAGTCGTCGCCGGAAAGCACAACCAACTTACCAATTGCCATTGGTTTAATACTAATGATGTATCCGCCGCTTGCAAAAGTAAAATACGAAGAATTGGGTGATGTTTTCAAAAACTATAAAATTTTGGGTTTATCGCTCATACAAAACTGGATAATAGGTCCGGTTTTAATGTTTGCGCTTGCTATTGCGTTTTTTAAGCTTTTTCCCGGCGAAAACAATGCAAACTTGCCGTACATGTACGGTATTATAATGATTGGTTTGGCGCGATGTATTGCCATGGTTATAGTTTGGAACGATTTGGCAAAAGGCGACGCCGAATATGCAGCCGGTTTGGTGGCATTCAACAGTATTTTTCAGGTATTATTTTTCTCTGTTTATGCCTATGTTTTTATTGCTGTTTTGCCCGGCTGGTTCGGTATTCCGACCAATTCGATAGTCGAAAACATAACCATTGCTCAAATTGCCGAAAGCGTGTTTATTTATTTGGGTATTCCGTTTATTGCGGGTTTTATAACTCGCTATACCTTAGTTAAGTTGAAAGGTAAAACTTGGTACAATACCAAATTCATACCCAAAATTAGTCCAATTACTTTGCTTGCATTGCTTTTTACTATATTGGTAATGTTCTCGCTTAAAGGCGAATACATTGTTAAAATTCCGATGGATGTGGTACTTATAGCTATACCGCTGCTAATTTACTTTTTAATAATGTTTGTGCTTTCGTTTTACATGAGCAAGCGCGCCGGGGCAAATTACGGACAGTCGGTAACCTTATCGTTTACCGCAGCGAGCAATAATTTTGAACTTGCTATTGCAGTTGCTATTGCAATTTTTGGCATGAATTCGGGCGAGGCTCTGGCTGCCGTGGTTGGCCCGTTGGTTGAAGTTCCGGTTATGATTGCTTTGGTAAACCTTGCTTTTTATTTTCAAAGAAAATATTTTACTGCCAAATAACAACCTAACAGAGCAATAAAAAAGTTCTATAACATTTATTGTAAGTAAAATACCTAAAAAAGACTGCAATAATTGGTTACTAAGCAAGTTGTTATCCTTTTGGAAACCTCGAAGCGGTTTAATTTTAGTAAGCCCGGGTTCGAGAACCCGGAGCTATTAAAATTAAACTGCTTTGCTTTTCATATTTATTGTAATACGCTATAAACCTAAAAGTTGCATCTAATTGTAATTACATATAGGTTTTAGCCGAAACTAAATTAACATAAAAAATAAAATGCAAAATATTTTCAGTTAAAGCCTTGATAATGTAGTGCTTTTACTGAAATTAAAAAGAGTTAAGTATTTGCTAAC
>JAIFNC010000036.1:526-8966 GCA_020047935.1 Bacteroidota bacterium | reverse complement strand
CAATAGATGCAGGCCACGATTCGGCAATTTTCTGACGGAAATCGGGTTTGTAATCAACCTTTAAGTTAGGCACATGGTTTTTAAGCTCGGCTACCAATTGTTTTGGGGTGAAACTTAAGCCACCCACGTTGTAGCTCGACGAAATGCTTAGTTTTTCAGCCGGTGCTTGCATCAGTTTAATGGTTGCATTTACGGCATCGTCCATAAACATCATTGGCAGTGCTGCGTCGTCTTTCAACCGCCACCGGCTTCGGCTTTGTAGCTTATTAAACCGGGATAACGCAAGCTGCGTACATCTACCTTAAATTTATTGCGGTAGTATTCGCACCAACGTTCGCCGGCTTGTTTGCTTATACCATAAACGGTATTAGGTTCCATAATGGTAAGTTGCGGAGTATTATGTCGCGGAGTGGTAGGTCCGAATACCGCAATAGAACTAGGCCAGAACACTTTAGTTACTTCGGGTACTTCGCGAGCAATTTCCAGAATATTTAGTAAACTGCGCATGTTAATATCCCAAGCTTGCAGTGGCAAACGCTCGGCATTGCCCGATAATACAGCCGCTAAATGATAAATTTGCGTTATTCGATTACGTATAATGAAATGTATCAAACGTTTATCATCCATTACATCGAGTAATTGAAACGGTCCGGTTTCCATTACTTCGTTGCTTGCCGAACGTAAATCGGTAGCAAAAACATTTTCATTTCCGTGTACGGCTCTTAAAGCCAATACCAAGTCCGAACCAATTTGTCCGGCAGCTCCTATAACTAATATTTTTTCCATATAAAGTTGGTTGTATTTGTGCACAAAATTACAAATTCGAATTAAACGAGAAACTGATTTTTGGCATAAATTTGAAAAATTATGCAGAAAATTCTAAAACTCAAATCGTTGTTTTAATTCCGGGGTTGGAATTGTGCATTGGTTTTGTTTTCCGAAGAAAAAATAACGGTTTTTTGCTACTAAAGCATATAAAAAATTGCGAAATTTTGCCGGAAGTGCAGCGTACAGCTTTAAGGCATAGGTGTAAATGTTAAGCAGTTTGCCAATACGCAAAACGGCATCCGATTGGGTATAAATATTGCCGTTTTCAACCAGTATAATCGAATCGACCGTAGGTTTTTCGAGCATTAATTGTTCGAAAATTTGGTTTGCAATTTCCGATTGCAGCGCGGCAAATTTAAACCGGTTTTCCGAATCGTGCCTTATAATAAATTGAACCGAGGAATTGCATAAATTGCAAACCCCGTCGAATAATACCACGGGGTTTTGCAAGTTTATTTTATATTCCCAATTGGTATCGGTCATTTTATTCCTCTTCGTTCAATTCTTTAAAACCTTTGCCTAAAATTTCGGTAGCTTCGGTAATGGTTATAAACGCTGCCGGGTCAATTATGCTAATATGGCTTTTCAGAATTTCGGCTTCGCGTCGGCTAACCACGGTGTAAAGCACCGGGCGCGACTGATTACTGAAAATTCCTTTTGCTTCGAACAAGGTTCCGCCGCGGTTGAGGTCGTTTTTAATTACTTTGGCAATTTCCATATACTTGTCCGAAATAATAAACATTGCACGTTGCACGGCAAGTCCCGATAAAACCATGTCAACGGACTTAACTAATACAAAAATTGCAATCCACGAGTACAAAGGAATTTTCCAATCGCCAAAAGCTACTAAACCAATAATTACAATGCTCGAATCAACCGCCAACATCATGGTGCCAACGGGTTGCTTTGTCCATTTGGCAAACATCATGGCTACCAGGTCGGAGCCGCCTGCGGTGGCTCGTGCTTTAAATAAAAAGCCCACTCCTGCACCAATAAGCACTGCACCTACTATGGAAGACATTAGAATATCGTCGGGTAAAATAGCTACGTTGCCCGAAAGATACGAAAGCAAATCGGTAAAAACAGCAGAAAGCAGAAACGCTGTAACGCTTTTAATACCAAAGCGCGGGCCCAGTACTTTAATACCAATAAGGGTTACAATAATATTGAAACCTAATGCCACCAAACCCACCGGTGTACCGTATGTATGGTGCAAAACAATAGCAATACCGTACATTCCGCCCGGCACAATTTTATGCGGAGCAATAAAATATACATAACCTACAGCGGTTAAAAAAGTACCAAGTACAATGAGCGAATATACTTTAAACCATTCTAAACTGAATAGTTTTTCTTTTGTTACAAAAGCCATAGCATGGAAGTTTTAATTATTATACATTGAAACGAATGTTCAAAATGTCGCCATCTTCAACAATATAAGTTTTGCCTTCGATGTGCAATTTCCCTTGGTTTTTGCATGCCAATTCGGAACCTATGGTAATAAAATCGTTGTATTTCATAACTTCGGCACGAATAAAACCGCGCTCCAAATCCGAGTGAATTACACCGGCAGCATTGGGTGCAGTGTATCCTTTTTTCATGGTCCAAGCCCGTATTTCTTTTGGCCCTATTGTGAAAAAAGTTTGCAGGTTAAGCAAAGCATAAGCAGCACGCAACATGCGGTTTACACCCGGTTCGCTAAGGCCGGCATCGCTCAAAAATTCCATGCGTTCTTCTTCGCTTTCCAATTCCGAAATTTCCGATTCCATAAGGGCAGCAATTACCAGTACCAAAGCACCTGAGCCTTCGAGTGCTTTAACTACCGCATCCGAATATTTGTTGCCGTTTTTAGCCGAAGCATCATCAACATTGCAAACGTACATAATAGGTTTGACTGTAAGTAAACTAAGGTCGGCTACAAATTTGTATTCGTCGTCGGTTAAGCCCATGGTGCGAATATTTTGCAGATTGTCCAAATGCGCTTTAATAGTTTGAAGCACTTCAATGCCTTTTTTTGCCTCTTTATCGCCGGCTTTAACCAGTTTTTCGTAGCGCTGAATTTTCTTTTCAACCGATTCCAAATCTTTAACTTGAAGTTCGAAATCGAGAATTTCGATGTCGCGTACCGGGTCAATTGAACCTTCGATGTGGGGCAAATTTGCCGAATCGAAACAACGAAGTACATGAATTATGGCGTCGGTATTTCGCAGGTCGGCCAAGAATTTATTTCCCACGCCTTCGCCTTGGTTAGCACCTTTAGCCAAGCCGGGGATGTCTAAAATTTCGACTGTAGTATGTATTAATTTTTCAGAAGGTTGGCGTTTGCGCAATTCATGCATACGAGGGTCGGGTACAAAGGCTGTACCTACGTTCGATTTTGATGCGCTGAAAGCATAGTCCGATGTTTCGGCTTTTGTGTTCGAAAAGCAATTAAAGAGGGTAGTTTTACCAACATTGGTAAGTCCTACTATTCCGCATTGTAAACCCATAATTTTGGATAGTTTTTATTTTTGTGCAAAAGTAGAAAATTTTTAGCATATTTATCGGTTTTTCATTTCTTTGAATGGTAAGCTTGAAATGATTTTCAACAAAAATACAAAGAATTAGTTTGAATTTGAAAAAACTTTGGTTTACCGGCTAAAGCGATGTATTTTTGCAAAAATACTTGAATATGATTATAAAAACTGCCGAATTTGTAAAAAGCAGCCAGTTTGTAAAAGACTGCCCGGCAAAACCGCTGCCCGAATATGCATTTATTGGGCGTTCGAATGTAGGAAAATCGTCGCTTATAAATATGCTTACCGGCCAAAATAAGTTGGCAAAAACCTCGTCGACTCCCGGTAAAACACAAACTATAAATCATTTTATAATAAACGACGAATGGTATTTGGTCGATTTACCGGGTTACGGTTACGCTAAAATTGGCAAAAAAAATCGTGAAGTTTGGCACCAAAACACCTTGGACTATGCGATTAAACGCGAAAATTTGTGCTGCTTTTTGGTTTTAATTGATATTAGACTCGAACCGCAAAAAAGCGATTTGGAATTTATGCAGTTTTTGGGTGAAAACGGTATACCTTTCATCATGGTTTTTACGAAAGCCGATAAAATTACCAAATTGAAAATTGATTCTGCGGTTAAGGCTTATGCAGAAAAAATGGTGGAGGTTTGGGAAAGCTTGCCCGATATGTATGTAACTTCAGCAGAGGCCGGTTTGGGCAAAGAAGAGGTGTTGGATTTTATTGAAACAACCAATAAAAACTTGAAAAACGAATTTTAGACGCTGTTTTTATCATTCGCTTAATAAATCGTACAATTTTTTGAGTGTATGGTAAATTCAGGTTAACCTGAATTATTTATAAAACTGCATTAGGCGCTTAGAAAACATAGCTTTATTAAAATTTTCTTTATTCTATGTGCCTATGTTTCTATTTGGTTAACAAGGGGTTTTATTCTTTTATGAATTAATATGGTTAAAACTCTTTACTGTTTCAAAATAAGAAATGAGCTCATCAAATAAGTTAAATTTGAAATGAGCTCATTTTTTTAGGATTTATTCTTGATACAATGCTTCCAATTCTTGGAAGTATTTCTCAATTACTGCTTTACGTTTAAGTTTTAAGGTTTGCGTAAGCGTGCCGTCTTCAATCGAAAAATTGTCGTTCACCAACAAAAATTTTCTTGGAATTTCGTAAGGCGAATATTTGTCTTGTAGATGCTTGCGTATTTCGAGCTTCATAAATTCCTGTACAATAGGTGAATGAATTAGTTTGTCGATATTTGTTTTTACGTGCATTTGTTCGGCAATTCGTTTAAGTACATTAATGTCGGGAATTACCAAACAAACGTTGTATTGTTTACCTTCGCCATATATCATGGCATTTTCAATATAAGGTAATAAACGAATATCTTCTTCCAGGGCTGCCGGAAACACATATTTTCCATTTTCGAGTTTATACTGTTCCTTAATACGACCGGTAATAAACACATATCCGTCGCTGTCAATGGTACCGCGGTCGCCGGTTTTTAACCAACCGTCGGGGGTGAAAATTTCGGCAGTAGCTTCGGGTTTGTTGTGGTAGCCTTGCATAAGGTTTGGTCCAAAAACCTGAATTTCGCCATCATTGCTCTTGTCATCAATCATCGAACGGTCAATACGAACCTGAATAAATTCCAACGGCTTACCAACCGAGCCTTGTTTAAATTGGTGCGGAGCGTTCATTGTAACGGCAGGCGAAGTTTCGCTTAGCCCGTAGCAATCGAAAACCGGCAGTCCGATATCGCGGAAAAACAGCGATACATTTTCGTTCATTATAGCACTTGCCGTTAGCGCTGCTTTTGCTTGACCACCAAATTTTGCCCTGAATTTTTTAAATACAATTTTATCGGCTATGTTAAATTTGAATTTGGTAAATGCCGATGCATTTCCGTTGCTAAGCCTTATTGTTCGTGCACTTTTTAAGCCCATATCGAATAAGAATTTAGCCAACCCGCCTTTTTCCTTCATCACATTGTGTATGCCATCGAATATTTTGTTGAAAACGCGCGGAACTGCTATAATAAAAGTAGGTTGAATTTTTTCCAAATCGGAACCCAAACTTTCAACTTTTTCCATAAAACCAATAGAACCGCCAAAGAACAGCCAATTAATTAGTTCGGCAGTTATACCGTAGCTGTGTGCCCACGGAAGTATGGAAATGCTACGCGATTCTTCGTTAAGCATTGAGTATAAATGGTAACCGGCGCGTGCATTGCTGGTTAAATTTCCGTGCGAAAGTAACACGCCTTTAGGTTCGCCGGTGGTGCCGGAAGTGTATATTAGCACTGCAATATCGGAAGGTTTGGGAACAACCGATTTAACCGGTTTTTTTGCACCAACATCTTCTAAATGTTTCATCGAATATTCCGAATCGCCTTCAATAACAAAAATATGCTCAAGGCTTTCAATTTCGTCTTTAAGATGTTTTATTTTTTCGTAAATTTCCATATTGGCTACGAAAAGAACTTTAACCGACGAATCGCGGATGATGTATTGCCAAGTGCGTAAAATCTCGTTTTGATACATCGGAATGTAGCGTCCGCCCAGCCCAACGGTGGCAAACATGGCCACAGCCCATTCGGTTCGGTTGGTCGCAATTATTCCTACTGCTTCGTCTTTTTGCAGGCCGTAGTTTGCTAATCCGCTTCGCAAATTATCCACTCGATTCCGAACATCGCCGTATGTTATCCATTCGTATTCAAGTGTTTGCGGGTTTTTAGTTCCAAAAAACAAATTGTTTTTGAATTTTTCGGTAGAAATTTCGAAATGTTCTACTAAATTATCCGGTTTTTCGATTTCAAACATAGTTGGTTGGTTAGGTTAAAAAGTGTGTTGATTCTATTTTTTTCAAATATAGGTACTTTTTGGTATTTTGCAATAAGTTATAAGTAAAATTTTTCGATAAATTTTTGGTTGGCTTTTGTTCGAAAAAACAATTTACATTTGTTTTTTAATTAAATGGAAAAAGGGTTAATTTAGTAATGAATTAAATGTGTAAAGTCTATTTCGCAAATTGGTACGAAAAAATGATTTAAATCATACTTAATTATTTGGTTAAATCGTTTTATTCTTTTTCATTTGCAAAAGGAGAATCCGGTATTACAATGAATTTTGAAAACTTAAAATTACTCACTATGCGAAATTTGTATATATTATTGCTATTAATGCCATTCATGGCTTTTGCCCAACCAGGCAGTTGGATTAAAATTGAATTTACACAATTTATTTATGCTGAAAAAATGGAAGCTACCTTGTGTTTTAACCAAGAAGAATCGCTCTATTTGTTCGGCAATCAGACTTTAATTGATACGGTTTCAAAGAAAATGACTATCCGAATTACCGATGATATTGGAACTGCTGTATACAAAAACTTGAATGAGAATAAATTATTATATAGAGTTGCATCAAAATCGCAAGTGTCGTTGGTAGATGATAGTTTTGTTCCGCCAACTTGGACTATGACCGATGAAATAAAAAAAGAAAATGGGTTAGTATTGCAAAAAGCAGTAACTTTTTTCAGGGGCAGAACTTATAATGCATGGTTTACCGAAGAATTGCCGGGCAGTTTTGGACCTTGGAAATTAGGCGGACTACCGGGCACCATTTTGGAATTGTACACTGAAGATGGAGTGTTGAATATTCGATATACTAAAATAATGTATAACCAAGAAAAACCGGATAACTTAGAACGGATACTTACCAAGTATACAAAAACGTATACCATGAAAGAATTCATGGAATATGCAAGAGCTAAAGATGAGAAATTTAGAGCGGCAGTTGCTTCAAATCAGCCGCGCGATGGCAAAATGACTATAACTACCATAGGAGAGCCTGTAGAACGTATATATGAATGGGAGGAGTAAAGGGAAGTATGCGAAAATCATTGCAGTGGATAATTTATTTTTTTATTCGAAGTCTTCTACTAAATTATCCGGTTTTTCAATTTCAAACATAGTCGGTTGGTTTGGTTGAAAAGTGTGTTGATTCTATTTTTTCAAGTATAGGAACTTTTTGGTGTTTTGCAATTCGATTGCGGTAAATTTGGTCGATAAATTTTTGGTTAGTTATTGTTCGCAGAAACAGCTTATATTTGTTTTTTATTTAAATGGAAAAAAGGGTTAATTTTATAATTGAGAAGATGTGTAAAGTGTTTTTCGAAACATTAGACGAAAACATGATTTAAATCATACAAGATAATTTGGTTAATTCGTTTTTATTTTATTTGCGACCTAATATCCGCTCAAAATTACTATTAATTCGTTGCTTTTAGTTATTCACAAAAACTTAAAATTACTTACTATGCGAAATTTGTATTTATTATTGCTTTTAATGCCATTCATGGCTTTTGCTCAACAAGGCAGTTGGATTAAAATTGAATATACACAATTTATGTTATCCGAAAAAACGGAAGCTACCTTGTATTTTAACCAAATAGAATCGCTTTATTTATTTGGTGATCCTACTTTAATTGATACGGTTTCAGAGAAAATGACTATCCGAATTACCGATGATATTGGAACTGCTGTATACAAGAACTTGAATGAGAATAAATTATTCTATAGAGTTGCATCAAAATCGCAAGTGTCGTTGGTAGATGATAGTTTTGTTCCGCCAAATTGGACTATGACCGATGAAACAAAAAATGAAAATGGGTTAGTATTGCAAAAAGCAGTAACTTTTTTCAGGGGCAGAACTTATAATGCATGGTTTACCGAACAGTTGCCCGGAAGTTTTGGTCCTTGGAAGTTGGGCGGACTGCCGGGCACCATTTTGGAATTGTACACCGAAGATGGCGTGTTGGATATTCGATATACTAAAATAGTTTATAACCAAGAAAAACCGGAAAATTTAGAGCGTATACTTACCAAATACAAAAAAAAGTATACCATGAAAGAATTCATTGAATATGGTAACGCTAAACTTGCGAAATTTAGTGCAGCGGTTACTTCAAATCAGCCGCGCGATGGCAAAATTACTTTTACTGTTGGTGAGGCTGTAGAACGTAAATATGAATGGGAGGAGTAAGGGTGCGTATGTATAGAACTTTGTTGTTAATTATATTTTTCATTGGTG
>JAIFNC010000036.1:0-476 GCA_020047935.1 Bacteroidota bacterium | reverse complement strand
GCATTTGCAACTGCCGATGCAAAGGGGAATTATGTGCTTAAAGTAAGTAAACAAGGGGCGTTTGTTCTGTCATTTTCTGCCATGTCGTATAAGAAAAAAGTAGTGCCTGCAAGCATTAACAAAGGCGACACTATTATTACAGTAAATGCTAAATTGGCACCGGATGACGAGGTATTAAAGGAAGTAATAGTAAACGGAAATAAACCGGTTGTTTTCAAAACGGATACCATTATTTTTGATGTAAAATATTTTTCGCAGGGCAATGAGCAAGTGGTTGAGGATGTGCTAAAAAAAATTCCGGGACTATCGGTTGCCGCCGATGGCAAAATATCGGTAGGTGGTAAGAATATTGAGAAGGTAATGGTGGAAGGCGATGATTTTTTTGAACGAGGCTATACCTTACTTACTAAAAATATGCCTGCAACTATTGATAAGGTCGAAATATTAAGTAACTATTCGAATAATAAACAGTTGAA
>JAIFNC010000265.1 GCA_020047935.1 Bacteroidota bacterium | reverse complement strand
TAGCCCAACATGGCGCTTCCCAAGTCGTTGGGCAAGTTGCCTTTGGCAGTAAATTTATTATATGCTTCGGTGTTCGATAAGCCCGTATAATAAAACTGACCGGTAAATTTAAATCCTTTGGTCTGAAAACGTGCATCGGCGCCAAACATTGCAATTCCTACCATCGACGAATCTGCTTTTGCAACGGCTGCTTGGTCATTTTTATCCATATTTTGCAATAATTTACTGTTCGATTTTCCGAAATAACCCGATAAACCAACGGTTAAGTTACTGATTCCGTAAAATTCATATTTTCCGCTTAATGCCGGCGAGGTAACATAAGCTTTTGAGCCTTTCAGTCTTCCATCGCGCAAGGTTTTGCTGCCCGAAAAAACACCTGCAGTTTCGTAACCGCTTAAGCCATTAACCAAGTAAAGCTGGTATTTCGAATAAATTTCGTTTAAATTGCCCGAAATACCGAATCCAATTTCGCGCCATGTTGACGGCGAAATTTTATTATCAATCACCGGTCGTTCAACCCCGTTAAAGGTGGTTGGTTCGTGGTATTCGTTTATAATGCCCATTGGTATTAACAATAAGCCTGCGCGCAAGTTCATGTATTTATTTAATTTATGCTGAAGAAAAGCCTGTTCAACCCAAAGTTCTTTAGCATATTCGAATTCAATTTCGGAAACAAATTGTGTGTTTTTCGAAAAGTTATAGCCTACAAAGAGCACCATTCTGTGCAAATCAACGGTTCCAATATCGAATTTATTTTTGCTTAACGGCTGATTGTAATGTACTTCGCCATAACCGCCAATGGATAAACCCGAGTTGCCGGATAGTAAATTTTCGGCAGTGTTGCTTTGGGTGTTTTGCTCCTTATTTTCGGTTTGCGAAAACGAATAGTTTGCAACCAAAATGAAAGTTGTAATAATTGCGATTTTCTTGAAATTCATATTAACTAATTTTTGATTTAATATTTGATGCAAAGTAACAGGATTTGAAATGTGCAAAAAATACCAACATGTAGGTAAATTAATACTTAATTCAATGCCGTTTATTTAAGAAATGGAACGCTGATTTCGCTGATACAAGCAACGCTGATACACACAGATTTTTCTTGAAATCGGCGTTTATTCGTGTTTGAAATTCCGTTAATTCTGCGTTCCAATTCATTTGCTACCTTAACTTAACGACATAGAATAATAATTTGTAAAATTTATGTCGAAAAATTCATTTAATTAAAGAACTTTTACTAAATTTGGTATTTACGACAAACTAATTTTGCTTTTTAATTTACTGTATTCATTATGTCAAGCAAATTGTATTTGTACCTAGGTTTAATTTTCTTATTGAAAATTTCGTATCTGCCGATTTTTTCGCAAACCATTGTATACGGATTCGACCATAAATTTGCTCCTTACGAATTTTTAGACAAAAATAAGCAACCGACCGGCTATAATATTGATATAATGAAAGCCGTAGGAGCAGAAATGGGAGTGAAAATACAATTTTTGCCCGGCGTTTGGAACGATGTTAAATATAAACTGGAAAAAACAAACGAGGTTGATGTTTTGTCGATGTTCTATACCCTTGAGCGCGACAGTTTATTGGATTTTACCATTCCGTTTAATATTGTTTACCATAGTATTTTTAGGCGAACCGATGAATTTGAACATATTAAAACCTTAAACGATTTGGAAGGGCTTCGGGTAGCAGCCCAACGCGGAACTATTTTTATTGAACAAATAAGGCAAATTCAGTTAAATATAGAACTTATTGAATTGGCCGAAGATGCCGATGCAATACATATGCTGAGCGAAGGTAAATGCGATGTAATAGTTGTGGCGCATGTTCCTGCTGTTAAGTACATTGAAGAACAAGAAATTGACAATTTGGTTGAAGCAGGCGAACCGGTTTTTCCCGGGCATTATTCGTTGGCTGTAAAAGAAGGAAATGAATTGCTTTTACGTAATTTAAATATTGCCATAGCAAACCTTAAAATTAAAGGTGTTTTTGCTAAAGTAGAACAAAAGTGGTTTCCTAAGCATTATTCTATTTTTAATGCCCGGTATTTTATTGTGTTTTTAAGTTTATCGGCGTTCATTTTTTTAGCATTTTTAATTTGGAACAGAGCACTTTATTCGAGCGTTAGAAAAAAAACCTTGCAACTCGAAAATTCGAATCTTAAACTACGTAAAATTTCGGAATTAAATTCGAAACTTTTAGCAGCCGACCCTAATTTGCATGCATATTTAGATGAATTGAGAGCCTTATTTAATGCCGATTTTTGTTGTATTACTTCGGCAGGCAGTACCGCAAATTTTTCGATATTTTCGGGCAACGACCTACGTGCGATTGATAAAAATAATATTCGGCAGCAAATATTCGATACCATTGCCCAGTCCCTTCAACCGGTGCTTATACCCGATTGGAAGGCTTACCATAGCAGTAATAATGGGCAAACCGATAGTTTGATGCAAGGTTCTTATTGCGCTTTTGCTATGGTTTGCGAGAATAATTTGCGAAATATTTTCGAAATTTGGATTTTGAATAAAACGTTTTGGTTTGAAACTTCAGATATTGTATATTTACAAATAGTTTCGCTCAATTTGTCCGCTTTTGCCGAAAAGGAAAACCTTACTACGGAAAATAAAAAACAGCGCGTAGCTATACTAAAAGAAGTTGAAGACCGATTGATTTCGGAGGAGAAATTGCACGAAAGCCAAGAGCGTTACGGAGCTATTTTCGAAACCGCCGAAGATGCTATTATTATTACCACCATTGAAGGCAAGCATTTATTTCGAAACAATGCATTTTATGCTTCTATGGGTTTTACGGTTGAAGATGCCGAAATAATTGCCAATTGGTCTGAGGTTCATCCGGATGATATAAATGTATTGATGAATGAAATTCCGATACTGCAACACCGCGGAACGCTTACAACCGAATATAGGGTAAAGCACCGAAATGGAAATTGGATTTATCGTTCGGCAAAATCGACCCTAATTCACGATGCAAAAGGTGCGGCATACGAGGCGTTGGTTATTATTAGAGATGTAACCGACCGCAAAAGATCGGAGCAGCAGTTGCTCGAAAGCGAAAAAATGCTGAATAAAGTAGGCTATATTGCCAAAATTGGAGGCTGGCGAACCGATAAAGAATTAAATAAAACAACGTGGACTAAAGAAATTTATAACATCCTGGAATTATTGGAGCCTGAACGCAGTTTATCCATTAGTAAGCTGTTTTCGTTAATAAATCAGGGATATATCGAAAATGTAACCGAACTTTTCGATTCGCTGTTGGTCGGAAATAAACTGGAAGGCAACGTTAAATTTATTCTTACTACCGAATTGGGCAATACTATTTGGTGCGAATTGGTTGGTAATGTAGAATATGAAAACGGACGAATTGCCGGCCTGTTTGGTACCTTACAAAATATTAACAACCAACAACTACTGGAGCAAAGCCTGGTTAAATACAAAACCAACCTCGAAGAATTGGTTGAGCAACGAACCAAAGAATTGGAAGATTCGGTAGCCGAACTTTCGCGCTTAAACAATTTGTTTGTTGGGCGCGAATTTAGAATTAAAGAATTGCGAATTGAAATAGAATCCTTAAAAGAAAAGCTTAAATGCTACGAGTAGTTTTATTGTATTAAGTAAATCTGCAAATTATTTCTTTGCCCACAAATTGCAGGAACTGCAAAAGTTTTCCGTATAATAATTCATATACAGATAACTTTGCATTTCACTATTTTAAAATAAATATAATCCTGCGAATTTTAGTTACACGTAAAGTTATAGTTCTATAATATTGTTTTTAATGGCGTAAATTACTAAACTGGCGGTATTATTACTGCCGGTTTTTTCGAGCAGTTTCGAGCGGTGTCCTTTTACCGTTTGCGGGCTAATAAACAATTCTTCGCCAATTCGTTCGTTGGTAAATCCGTTACAAATAAGCTTCAGTATTTCGTGTTCGCGCTCGGTAAGTTTAGCTGCCGATGCTGCCGACAAATTATTGCTGGTTCTGCGATTAAATGTGCTTATTATTCGGTGCAAAATTTCGCTCGAAAAAAATACATCGCCTCCCGAAACGGTTGCAATGGCGTTTTCTAAATCGGTAATACCCGAAGTTTTTAGCAAAAAGCCTTTGGCACCGGCGTCAACCATTTTGTAATAATAACTTTCGTCGCCAAACATGGTAAGAGCCAGTACTTTAAGTTCGGGGTAGCGCTCTATGGCAAGTCGGGTAGCTTCCACGCCATTCATTATTGGCATGTCAATATCCATCAATACAATATCCGGAATATTTTCTTCCAAATCCAATTTGTCTAAAAACTCCTGACCATTTTTTGCCTCGCCTATAACAAGTCCAATTTCTTCGTTGTTGATAATCGATTTTAATCCATCTCTGAAAATCTCATGGTCATCAACAATATAAACGTTATTCTTATGCATATAGTTGAATTTTCTGTTGGTTTAACTTACTGCAATTATTTTACAAATATAATAAAAAACTTATGTGTACACCTTTTTCCGGCTCGCTAAATATTTTAAAATCGCCACCCAACGATTTTATTCTGTTGCTCATGTTAAACAAACCCAATCCTTTGGGGTTTTCCAATTCCTTTGCTAATTCGAAACCGATGCCGTCGTCCGAAATATCAACCGTTATACTTTCATCCAGGTGTATAATGCTTATAAATACATTTTCCGCCTTGGCATGTTTTATTGCGTTATTTATACATTCCAAGGTTGCGCGGTATAAACTGACTTCAATTTCCGGGTTAAAACGTTTGTCGGTATTCGATTCGAAATGAAATTGCGTGTCGTGTATTTGGCTAATTTTATCAATATACGAACTGATTGCGAATACCGGACCAAAATTAGTTAATACATAAGGACTTAATTTGGATGATATTTCTTTTACCGTTCGAATGGCTTCATCGGTATTGGCAGCAATTTTTTTTATAATTTCTTCGCGCGGAGTTTTCAAGCCGGGGCGCTCGAGCCATTCGTAGCCAAACTTAATCGACGATAACAGCGGTCCCAATCCATCGTGGAGTTCGCGTGCAAAACTGCTTCTTTCGCGTTCTTCTGCTTCAATTATGGCACTGAAAACTCTTTTTTCGGCTTCAACTCTACCCGAAATATCTTGCCCTTGTGCTATGGTAGCGGTAATGGTTTTGTTGGTTTGCTCGTGTACCAATGCCGAATTCCATACAATTACTTTGGTATCGCCGTTTTTACATTCTATGGGTATTTCTGTTTCGTTTAAAGCTTGTAAATGTACCGTATTTTGAAATAATTGCAAGGCTATTTCTTTTGTTTTTTCCGGAAAAAGACAATCAATTTGTTTGCCGATTACCTCATTTGCAGTGTATTGCGTTAAGCGTTCGAATGCCGGATTAAAACGAATGATTTTACCGTCGGTTTGCCATACAATAATTGGAACATTGGCGTAGTTGAACAAATTTTCCAAATAACCTTTGGTTTCGAACAATTCTTTTTGCAATTGCCTTCTAAAGCTTACATCCTTTATACCCGACCGAATTCCAATTCGCGAACCGTCGTCTAAATAAATTTGGTGAATAGTTTCTGAAACCCACTTAATTTCGTGGTTTTTCGTAAAAATTCTGAATTCAAAATCGTCCACCCGTTCGCCAATTAAAGCGCTGCTGTATTTTATTGCAAAATCCGACAAATCGTCGGGATGCACCAAATTTTCAATTTTAACTTTTTCGGTAAGCAAGTCGGAAACCGGGTAGCCGGTAATTTTTTCAAACGCATTCGAGCTGTATATTATTCGTCCGCTTGCATCGTGAAATGTTTCCCAAATGGCAGAGTAGTTTACAAAATTCTGAAATTGCGTTCTGCTGTCGGCAAGGTGAGCGCTTTTTTGCTGCAAATCCGAGGTGCGTAATTCGATAATGCGTTCCAGTTCTTTGTTGGTTCGATTTAAGCGATACTGCTTTTTAAGTAATTCTATTTCATTCTTTTTCAATTCGGTAATATCGCGCAAACTTAGGCCATACCCTATAATTTCGCCCAAACTGCCATACACCGGGTTTAATATGGCATCTACATATTTTTCGCTGATGTTGCTCATTACAATCCTAAATTCGAGCTTACAACTTTGTTCGTTTAATATCGAATTGTTTATGGTATTAATTACATGCAAGTGGTTATCGGGGTGAATAATTGAACGGTATTTTACTAACCCTTTCAATAAATCGCCGGGTTTTTGCCCGGTAAGTTTTTCGAAACTATTACTGCAATAGGTTAAAATACCTTTTTTATCGAAAAACATGAGGCAATCATCAGCCGATTCAATGATAAAATTGCTTAAATTATTGAAATTGGCTTGTTCTTGGTTTTCAACCGTTTCCGATGCTGAAATGTCAATTATTCCAATTAATTCTAAATGAAAATTAGTGGTGTTTTTACGTAATAAAAGTTGAAGCATACCCGGAATTTCGGAACCGTTTTTGCAAAATTGTTTTACCGTAAATTCATAAAGTTGAATATTTTTCGAATTTATTGTGGTTTTTTTTGCCTGTTCGCTAATCCATGCTTCAAAACCGGGCAAATCGTCGGGCATTATAATATCGAAAAGTGCAAAAGTTTTAAATTCATCTGCTGAAAAGCCGTTTATTGAATTGGTTGCTGAATGTACTTTCGAAAATCGTTGTTCGTCTAAATCGAAAACCCATAAAAGTTTTGTATGCGCCGAAATTAATAAATCAATAATTTCCGAATTGGGCAACGGTTGACTCTGAAATGAGGCTAAATTCTGTTCAAAGTCGTTTAGTTCGTTCAAAATTTCGGATTCAATGTTCAAATCGTGAGTTTTTTTTAACAAACGTTGCTTTAATTCGAAAAATTCTTTGTTTAAATTCATTTTAAACCGTTTTGTTGTTTACTTGTTAGGTTTATTGTTTCAATTTGTTTGCCAACCAATTGTAACATTGAGTTGAAATATTTTTCAAAATAAAACTAAACGATAGCTTGCGAAACTTTATAACTTAACTAATTGGTATAAAAATACAAATTTATTTTCAGACTTCTGCATGTTTTTGTAAATTTATAAGGGTATTCAGCAAACCGTTTTGTATTAAATTGAAATTACCTCCTTATTTTTAATTCAAAAACAGTGCCTATCGTATTAAAGGTTTGCATACATTACAAAAAAAAACATTCGAATTTTTCAACTCGAATGTATTTTTTTGAATAGTTGTTTTGACAAATTAGTCTAATTGCGGACCAAACGGAATTAATGCTTGTCCTTCAGGTGTATCGGTGTATTGCGCAAAGTTTTTGATATAGCGTGCTGCCAAATCTTTTGCTTTATGTTCCCACACGGTTATATCTTTGTAGGTATTGCGAGGGTCTAAAATTCCTTCGGTTACATCGTGCAAATGTGCCGGCGCGGTTAGGTTTAGGTACGGAATATGTACGGTTTCGGCAAATTCAATTGAACCATCCAAAATGGCATCAATAATTGTACGTGTATCTTTAATCGAAATGCGTTTGCCTGAGCCGTTCCAACCGGTATTTACCAAATACGCTTTTGCACCGTGTTCGTTCATTTTTTTGTTCAAAACCGACGAATATTGGGTTGGGTGAAGCGTTAAGAAAGCTTCGCCAAAAGCGGGCGAAAACGACGGAACGGGCTCGGTAATACCGCGTTCGGTACCTGCCAATTTCGAAGTGTAGCCGCACAAGAAATGGTACTGCGCTTGGTGCTCGTCCAGAATTGAAACGGGAGGCAATACGCCAAAAGCATCGGCTGAAAGGTAAATTATTTTGGTTGCGTGTCCGGCTTTCGAAGGCAACACAATTTTGTTGATATGATAAATAGGGTACGAAACTCGGGTATTTTCGGTTACTTTATCGTCGGTATAGTCAATTGAACCATCGGCATGAACCGTAACGTTTTCAAGCAACGCATCGCGTTTAATGGCACGCCAAATGTCGGGTTCGTTTTCTTTGCTTAAGTTAATGGTTTTGGCATAGCAACCGCCTTCGTAATTGAAAACGCCGTTTTCGTCCCAACCGTGTTCGTCGTCGCCAACAAGGTAGCGTTTAGGGTCGGCCGAAAGCGTGGTTTTACCGGTTCCCGAAAGTCCGAAAAACACCGCAACATCGCCTTTTTCGCCTACGTTTGCCGAGCAATGCATCGAAGCCATACCGCGCAAAGGTAAGTAGTAGTTCATCATCGAGAACATACCTTTTT
>JAIFNC010000206.1 GCA_020047935.1 Bacteroidota bacterium | reverse complement strand
CAGTTTGTTGTATTTAATTCATCTCAATAAAATCCTCTTTTCCAACACTGCAAACCGGACAAACCCAATCGTCCGGAATTTCGCTAAATGGGGTTCCCGGTGCAATTCCGCTGTCGGGGTCGCCAAATTCGGGGTTATATACAAATCCGCAAACCAAGCAGCGGTATTTTTTTCCTAGGTCTTTTTTGCCGGTTTCGGTTTTGGGTGGTTCGGCAGGTTTGCATAAGTCATGGGCTCTTGCGACGAACTTAACAATTCTGCAGCTTTTACTTGCCCAACAAACAGTACATGCGTATCAACTTCAAATTCATAATCTATTTCGCATTCAAAGTAGGCAACGCAACCTTCGGTTATTATCGGAATATTCAGTTCTCCTTTTTTAAACTGATGGGCATCGAATTTGCTAATGTCGCGGCCTGATTTATAACCAAAATCGCCAACAAGCTGGCTTGATGCGTTTTGATGCAGTACCGAAATGGTAAATTTGCGCGCTTGTTTTAATAAATTGTAGGTGAAATTGTTTTTGGAGCAACTTATAGCCAACCGCGGTGGTTCTGCGGTTACCTGAAAAACGGTGTTTGCAATATAACCGCCTTTAACACCATTAAATTCGGTACAAACGGTATATAAACCGTAACTTATTTTGAAAAATGTACTTATTTCCATAGGTTTTAAATTAAAAGCTAAAGATACGGATTTAAAAAAAGACCACCAAAGAAACTGCTGTATAACATACATTGTTTTGTATTTACAACATGCAAATTTTTGTTGTGTGTTAGATATTATTGATAAAAAACTTGAGTGAGAAAAAATATAAAGGAAAAAAAACAAGTTAATATATTAAAATGTTGAATATTCCGTTAAACAAAGGATAAATTGTTTTTGAGTTATTAGAATTACCTTTATTTTTGACTTCGAAAAATACCTTTAGCTATGAACATTAAAAAAATGGTAATTCCTATATTTTTTGCTGCGAGCGTTTTTATTGTGCAAGCGCAAGAAAATTGGGGATTAGACCAGTGTATTAAACATGCATTGGAAAACAATATGCAAATTAAACAACAGTCGTTAAATGTGTTGTATAGCAACAATTTGGCAACGTTGTCGAAGGCAGCGGTGCTGCCGAGTTTAAATGCCGGTGCGTCGCATAATTTTAACTTTGGTAGGGCCATTGACCCTTACACCAACGAGTTTATTTCAACCAATGTGCAGTCGAACAATGCCTATGTTTCGGCACGAATGAACTTGTTTACCGGCTTGCAGCAGTACAATAACATCCGAAAAACAAGTTTCGATTTGTTGGCAGGGCAATCGGATTTGGAAAAAACAAAAAACGATGTTTCGATGCTTATTGCCACGGCGTATCTGCAAATTTTGTTTAGCGAAGAATTGTTGCAAATAAGCCAAGCACGACTTACCGTAACTGAAAGCCAAATTTTGCGAACCGAAAAATTGGTTACAGCCGGCAGTTTGCCCGAAGGCAATTTGTTGGAAGTTCAGTCGCAAGCTGCTCAAGAGACCTTGCAGGTTATTAATGCACAAAACCAGTTGAATTCATCGAAACTGACGTTGAAGCAAATTTTGGATATTAAAAGTAATGTCGATTTTCAAATCATTCGTCCCGATTTTTCGGCTTATGTAATGACCTCGCAATTACTTTCGGTAGAAGAAATTTACAGTGCGGCTGCCGGAATGCCACAAATAAAAAGTGCCGAATATAAGCTGCAAAGCGCCGAGCGAAGTGTAGCTATTGCTTATGCAGGTGCCAGTCCAAAACTATCGTTGTCGGCAAATTTAAGTTCGGGTTATTCGGATGCTCGCAAGCAATATTCCATTGGCAATGCTACTTTTATTCCAATAGGTTTTGTTGAAGGAACTACCACCAAAGTACTTAGTCCGTCGGTTGAACGAATTGAAGAACCTTATTCGTTTGTCGATCAGTATACCGATAATGCCAGTTCTTCAATAGGTATAAGTTTAAGTATTCCAATTTTCAACAACTTGCAAATTGGTAAGAATATAAGCAATTCGAAAATTAGTTTGCAAAACTCGCGCTTGCAATTAGAGCAAACCAAAAACCAGTTGTATAAAGATATTCAGCAAGCACATGCCGATGCGCAAGCTGCATTTGCTAAGTTTGAAGGAAGCACTAAAGCTTTTAATGCCATGCAATTATCGTTTAAATATACCCAACAAAAATTCGATTTGGGTTTATTAACTTCGGTTGATTATAACTTGGCAAAAAACCAATTGGCAAATACCGAATCGCAGCTTTTACAAGCTAAATACGAGTACATTTTCAAAAAAAGTATTTTAGATTTTTACAGCGGAAAAGAACTTCGCTTTTAAAACCAAACAACCTTAAAATTAGAAATTGATTATGAAAAATAAAAGAAACTTAATTATTATAGCTGCCGTAGTTGTTGTTATAATAATTGCCTTAGTGGCTGCAAAAAAAACCGGTAAAATAGGTCAAGCGCCCGGAACAGATGTTGCCGTAGATTCAGTTTTGGTAAGAACAATTACCGAAACCATAACCGCCAATGGTAAAGTACAGCCGGAAACCGAAGTGAAAATAAGTGCCGACGTATCGGGCGAGATTGTAGAATTGCATGTTATTGAAGGACAAGATGTAAAAGAAGGTCAATTATTGCTTAAAATTAAGCCCGATATTTACATTTCGGCGTTGGAAAGAGTTGAAGCCGCATTAAATTCGTCGCATTCGAACTTGGCAAATGCAAAAGCTCGATTGGCGCAAGTCAAAGCGCAATTTGTACAAACCGATTTAAGTTATAAACGTAATAAACAGCTATTTGACCAAGGCGCAATTTCAAAAGCAGAATTTGAAAATATTTCGGCTCAGTTTGAAGTTGCAAAAGCCGAAGTTGAGGCTGCAACCCAGAGTGTTAAGGCTGCCGAATACCAAGTTAAAAGTGCCGAGGCAAGCTTAAAAGAAGCCCGTGAAAACTTGCAGAAAACTACTATTTATGCTCCGGTTAGCGGCACAGTTTCGCGACTTAATGTTGAAAAAGGCGAGCGTGTAGTGGGTACTATTCAAATGACAGGTACTGAAATTATGCGCATTGCAAACTTGAATTTAATGGAAGTTAAGGTTGATGTAAATGAAAATGACATTATTAATGTAAGTATAAATGATACGGCATTAATTGAAGTAGACGCTTATTTGGGACAAAAATTTAAAGGCTTAGTGCGCGAAGTTGCCAACTCGGCAAATACTACCGGTTTAAGTGCCGACCAAGTAACTAATTTCGAAGTTAAAATTCGAATTTTACCCGGTTCTTATAAACATTTAATTCCTGATAATAACCCGAACTATTATCCGTTTCGTCCCGGAATGTCTGGTACGGTCGATATTCAGACCGATACCCGCTTAAATGTGCTTACCGTGCCAATTCAGGCAGTAACAACCCGAGCAGATTCAACCGATAAATCTAAAACCGTTCAGAAAGAAGCTAAACGAGCCGATGGATTTGAAGCCGAAGAGGATGGCGAAGAAGAGAAAACTAAAAAGTCGGATGTGAAAATGCAAGAAGTTGTATTTTTGTATGTGGATGGTAAAGCTAAGATTAGTTACGTGAAAACAGGTATTCAGGATAACAGTTATATTGAGATAATTTCAGGTATTAAAAAGGGTGACCAAGTAATTTCTGCTCCATACAGCGCAATTTCGAAAAAATTGAACGACGGAATGAAGATAGAAAAGAAAGACAAGGATAAATTATTTCAGAAAAAATAAGCATGGCGCTAATTCTTTTAATTGAAACTGCAACTCATATTTGTTCGGCAGCTATTTCGCTTAACGGCGAAATAGTTCCGAACGGATTATTGGAATCGGACAGCGATAAAGCGCACGCGCAACTTTTGGCTGTGTTTATTGACGATTTGTTGAAAAACAATGGGTATAAGCCAACTGATTTAAGTGCAATTGCGGTAAGCTGCGGTCCGGGTTCGTACACCGGATTAAGAATTGGAGTAGCTACAGCCAAAGGCCTGGCTTACGGGCTGGGTATTCCGTTTATAGCAGTTAATACCTTAGATGCACTGGCACATGGTTTTCTGGCGCATTATCCGAACATTGAACCCGATGCATTACTTTGCCCAATGATTGATGCGCGCCGCATGGAAGTGTATTGCAAATTATTGGACACAAAAGGCAATACGGTTTCGGAAACAGAAGCTAAAATAATTGAATCGGACAGTTTTGCCGCAGAATTGGCGCAACGCAAAGTGTATTTTGTAGGAACCGGAGCACAAAAATGTGCCGATATAATTGTTTCCGAAAAGGCTGTTTTTATTGAAAATTTTAATACATCCTCTGCATTTTTAAGTAAGGCAGCCCATGCAAAATTCGAATTAAAACAGTTTGAAGATACGGCTTATTATGAACCCTTGTATTTGAAAGATTTTATTCCGTCGGTTCAGAAAAAAAGCTTTTTCAATCCATAATTTAAAGTTTTTGAAATTGATTTTAAGTGTTGTTTTTTGTTGCAGTTTTATTTAATACAGAAAATTATGAAGAAACTGATTTTAATTGTTTTACTGATTGCTATTTCAAGTATTAATTATAGCCAGAAGAATGAAACTTCGACTAATATACCTTACAAAGAAGGCGAAACCTTAAAATACCTCATGTATTACGGTTGGATTGATGCAGGCTACGCCAATATGGAACTTAAGCAAACAACTTTTGAAGGAAAAGACGTATTTTATGCTAAAATGTTTGCCCAAACCATTGGTATGGCGCATAAAATTTATAATGTAACCAATATTTACGAAAGTTGGTTTAACCCGGCTACGGCATTGCCCTTAAAATCAAAAGTATACAAAGAAGAAGGTCCAAAGTATAAGTTCAAAAACGACGTGCTTTTTTACAATGCCGAAAACTATGTAATTTCCGACCGAAAAGGCAAAGTAGCAGTTAAACCCAATACATTGGATATTCTTTCGGCTTTTTTTTATTTGAGGCACATGCTTTCTACGGAACTTAAGGTAGGGCAGCAAATTAAATTACCCACGTATTTTCACGACGACCCTTGGGAATTAAGAATTACCTACCAAGGTACCGTTACTATCAAAACTAAAAGCGGCACCTACAATTGTATGAAATTTATGCCCGGAACCGAAGGAAGTGCTTTTCAAGGCGATAAAAGTATGGCAATTTTCATTTCGAATGACGAAAATAAAATTCCTGTTCGTGTTCAAATGGATTTATGGGTAGGTTCAATTAATCTCGATTTAATTGATTATAAAGGGGTAAAGTACCCGCTAACTTCAAAAAAAAATAAATAATTCCGAATGTTCAAACGTATAATTGCTGTTTTTGTCGGTGTTTTATTAACTGTACAGGTTGGTTTTTCGCAAACCGGTGCCGAAAATGAGTTGTTGGAATATGAAATTTATTATGGTGTAATTTCACTGGGAAAGGCCGAAATTTCGACACAAAGCCTTACCATTAAAAATAGAAAAGTTATTCATGCAGTTGCAAGGTTTGCCACCATTGGCGAGGCGCGACGATTGTTTGAAATTGACGATATTTACGAAAGTTATTTTGATGCAGAAACCTTTTTGCCTTTAAAGTTTATTGCAAATATTAAAGAAGAAAAGTATAAGTTTAGCAATGAGGTGCTTTTTTTTCATAAAAGTAATAAGGCAAAAACAACCAATTTTGGAGAAGTGGCTATACAGAAAGGAACCCGCGATATTGTTTCGGCATTTTTATATGCTCGGAAAATGAAAATGAATACCTTGAAACCAAATGATGTGGTAGATATTTCCGGTTTTCTGAAAAAAAATACCGTTGATACCAAATTGCGGTATAAAGGATTAAAGAGCATTAAAATTGGCGGCAAAAACTATGAATGTATGCAGTTTTCGCCTATGGTTTATAGCCCAAAATTGGTGAACCCCGAAAAAGATGTAGTTATATATTTTTCGAACGATGTACAGCGAATTCCGTTGCGTATTGAAGTGAAATTGCCGGCAGGTTCCTTTAGAGCCGATTTAAAAAAACGGTAAACGACTTATTTGCAAACCGTAAATTTGAAATTAATTTCAAAATAACTACTTTTGCACTTTATTAATTTTAAATTATTTATGGCTACTACAGCAGATATCAGAAATGGTTTGTGTATTGAATTCAATAACGATTTGTTTTCAATTGTGCAATTTCAACACGTAAAACCGGGTAAAGGTCCGGCTTTTGTGCGTACTAAAATGAAAAGTTTAACTACCGGAAGGGTGATAGACAATACTTTTTCGTCGGGTCATAAAATTGATGTCGTTCGAATTGAGCGACGTCCGTACCAATATTTGTACAAAGATATTAGCGGACAGGTTTTTATGCACCGCGAAACCTATGAGCAAGTTTCGGTTGAAGAGAAAATAATCGATAATTTCGATTTGTTTTCCGAAGGACAAGAAGTAGATATTATGTTTCATGCCGAAAAGGAATTACCGTTGGAAGTAATTCTGCCACCGTTTGTAATTGCCGAAGTAACCTACACCGAACCCGGTTTGCGCGGCGATACTTCATCGACCAATTCCCTCAAAGCAGCCACTATTTCAACCGGTGCTATTGTTCAGGTTCCGTTGTTCATTAATCAAGGCGATAAAATAAAAATTGATACACGCGATCGTTCTTATTCTGAACGTGTTAAATAGATAAACGAATAGCGGTTTTGAAATTTACAGGGTGTTTTTTCTGATTAAATTTCGTAAACCGGAAAATTAATCGTATATTGTTTTCAAAACCGTTATTCTAGTTTTATGGCATCTTCCGGAGCATCGCGGCGTTTACAATTTTCGAACTTCAAGCTCGATACAATTCTTGATATCACTCGTGCTATTAACGAGAATTTGGCGACCAAAATGCTGCTCGATAAGTATAAACGCATATTGAAGGAGCAATTGAAGATCAATAAAATATTGCTTTTTAATTACTCTACCAAGTGGGAAGTGATGATTAGTTCCGGTTTTCCCGAATCGGTTATTAAAACAATAAATATTGAAAAAGATTTCGAGAATATTTTCGAAATTACTACCGCTACTTCTACCAAAGTGGAATCGCTCCAAGCGTTCGATGTTATTATTCCCGTATTTCATAATACGCGCCCTTTTGCCTACGTACTTATAGGTTCTATTGATGAAGAAGGCGAGGAGGGAGTTAGCCCAACCATTAAGCATTTACCTTTTGTACAAACCATTACCAATATTATTTTGGTGGCTATTGAAAATAAGCGACTTTATAGCGAATCGCTTAAGCAAGAAGCATTAAAAAAGGAGTTGGAACTTGCTTCAAAAATGCAAGCCTTGCTTATACCCGATACCAATTTGGCTCCGCGCGATAAGGATGTGTTTATTGATGCTTATTATCTTTCGCATTTTGTGGTAGGTGGCGATTATTACGATTTTTGGGAGCTTTCTGACGACGAAATTGGTTTTTGTATTGCCGATGTTTCAGGTAAAGGAATTTCGGGAGCTATAATTATGTCGAATTTGCAAGCCAATTTGCGTGCATTATTTAACCTCAAAACTCCGCTAAAGGAAATTGTTACCCGGCTTAACCGAATTGTAATGCAAAACACCAATGGCGACAAGTTTATTACCATGTTTATTGCAAAATACAATAAAGCAACTAAACAGTTAAATTATGTAAATGCAGGGCATAATCCGCCAATTTATTATAAGCTAAAATCGAAAATTACCGGTATGCTTACCGAAGGTACTACCGGATTGGCAATGCTCGATGAGTTGCCTTTTATTAACGAAGGCGAATTGATTATAACCGAACCTACTCGTTTGCTTTGTTTTACCGACGGATTGGCTGAAATTATGAACGATAATAAGGAAGAAATTGGATTAAAAGCTATTTTTTCCGGTATTACAAAAGTCGACCGTATTGATAAGCTAATCAGTGGTTTAATTTCGGAATTGAAAATAAGCCGTGATAACCCGCATGTTTTCGACGATGTAACCATGCTTGGAGTTGAGTTTTTTTGATAGTCGGTTTTAATGCGCAAAAAAATACCCGTCAAAAGCAAGCTTTCGACGGGTGTTTTTGTTAACCAAAAACAAACTATTTAAAAATTTAGTAGCACTAAACCTGCCGAAAACGGATATACTTCCGGACCTAAGTTCTTTTTGAACAAGGGCACCAAATCGTAATTTGCAAATAAACGCAATGCACCGTAACCCAAGCGAGCAGTAACACCATAGCGGTAGGAAGCTAAATTGAAATCGCTTTTATGTTCAATTTTTGGTGAATGCTCATCAACTTCTTGTTTAGTTCGGGCTGAAATTTTCATGCTTCCGGTTAAACCCGCACCAAAATACATTCTTTTATCGCGTTTGTTTGTCGGAATTTGAATTTCGAAAATTAAAGGAGCCGTTAAATAAATTGTACGGAGTGTGTTTTTATTAAAATCAGTATCGGTAACTTCTTC
>JAIFNC010000087.1 GCA_020047935.1 Bacteroidota bacterium | reverse complement strand
ATTATTTGCCGCTTGCCGGCGGAACGTTGGCAGGAAATATTTTAATGTCCGGTGCGCAAACGGTTGATGGTAGAGATATTTCGACCGATGGCACTACCCTCGATAATTTGAATGCCAATGCAATTTTAGACGGCGATTTTATAGGCAACGGCATCTTAGGCAGAATAGCAGGAGCTTATTCGGTACTTTCAATAGGAACTGATATTCAGCAATACGATGCCGATTTAACCACTTACGGCGGAATAACTCCATCAACCGATATTCAAGGATTGCTTGGTTCGGCTAATTACGGTGCAGTTCGCACTAATTTGGGATTAGTTGTTGGAACTGATGTGCAAGCTTTTAATGCTAATTTAACCACTTTTTCCGGAATTACACCTTCGGCAAATATGGTTTCGTTTTTGGGTTCTGCTGATTATGCAACTATGCTTAGCAATTTAAATTTAGAGATTGGTACAGATATACAGGCCTACGATGCCGATTTAACCACTTACGGCGGAATAACTCCTTCAACCGATATTCAAGGATTACTTGGTTCGGCTAATTATGGTGCAGTTCGCACTAATTTGGGATTAGTCGTAGGAACAAATGTTCAGCAATATGATGCCGATTTGACTACTTACGGCGGAATCTCACCATCAACCGATATTCAAGGCTTACTTGGTGCAGCCAATTACGCCAATGCAAAAACTTTATTAAGTTTGAATAATGTAGAAAACACTTCTCTTTCGACTTGGATTGGAACATCTAACTTAACAACTTTAGGTACAATAACTTCTGGTATTTGGAACGGTACAGTTTTAACCGATACCTATGTTGCCGATAATATTACCGCTTCAAATTACTTACCGCTTGCCGGCGGAACAGTTACGGGTGATATTCTTTTATCTGCTACGAAAACGATTGACGGTAGAGATATTTCGACCGATGGCACTACTCTCGATAATTTGAATGCGGATGCAATTTTAGACGGCGATTTTATAGGCAACGGCATCTTAGGCAGAATAGCCGGCGCTTATTCGGTACTTTCAATAGGAACTGATATTCAAGCATACAATGCAAACTTAACCGACTTAGCCGACGGAGAATTAACCGGCAGTAAAGTAGGTACAGGAATTGCAGCGGGCAATATTAGCAGCGGCACAATAGATAATGCACGAATTAATTGGACTAATCCCGGAAATATAGGCAATGGTACCGGAACCGGTGCTTTTAGTACATTAACAGCAACTACACTAAACAGCAATGCATTAATTCCGGCTGCAGGAAATACCAACTTAGCTTTGAGCGGAAGCGGTACCGCTGGAGTTGTTATTAGCGCAAATACGAATGAAGCATTAATTTTGAATGGTACAGCAAGCGCTGTAAACGAAATTACCATAACTAACGCTATTGCAACCAATTCACCGGCAATAACTTCTACAGGTGCCGATACCGATATAAATTTGACTTTAAGTGCGAAAGGAACCGGCAGCGTGGTTATTGCAAAGTCTGATATTAATGGAGGTGCTATTGACGGTACTTCAATTGGCGCTTCAAGCCCTTCTGCCGGTAGTTTTACAACGTTGAACAGTCCGAATTTAAGCCCGGTTGCTGCAAATGCCGATTTAACTTTAAGTGGTACAGGCACAGGAAATGTAGTTGTTAATTCGAACGTGAAGTATTCGGGGGCTAATTATCTTTCAGTGAAAGAAAAGTCTTCAGATTATCCATTAACTAATAGCGATCATATAGTGGTTTATACAAGTGCTTCTGCCGATGGTACATTCACACTTCCTGCTGCAGATATTAATTTAATAGGAATTGAATTTATTTTAGTAAACTCATCTTCTACTAATGTTTTAAATATAGCATTAAATGCAAATACAGTTAATGGTCTTGTAACCCCAATTGCTATAAATACGGGTGCAAGACTTATTTGCTATGCATCCGGCAAATGGTTATATTTTGCACAATAGCCATTTCAACCTAAACAAAAAATATTTTTTTTATGTTGAAACTTAACCTTAGGCTGAAATGAAAACGATTAAATATATAGTTTTTGCACATTTTATTTGCAGTTCGTTGTTTTTGAATGCCCAAACCGGCTTTCAAAACAATGGCGCAAAAATTATTGTGCAACAAGGCAGTACAATTCGAGTTGCCGGAACCGGCGGACATGTAACCAATGCAAGTTCGGGGTTAGAACAAGGTAGAATTGAACTGGATGGTGTAATTAGGCTTACCGGAAATTTTACCAATACGGCAACAAATTCGGTTTTTATTAACCCAAATACCGATGGCGAAGTGCAATTTATTTCATCTTCACTTCAACGAATTACCGGAACCTCAGGCATTAGTTTCGAAAATATTTGGGTTGAAAACAGCAATAATCTGTCAGTTGAAAATTCAATTTCGGTTTGGAACGAATTGTTTTTAAGAACCGGGAAAATTTTATGCAATAATGCCGAATTAAAACTTGAAAACGGCAGCTTTTTGGGCGGAATAAGTACTTCTAAATACCTTGTATTAAGCGGAACCGGAAAATTGACTCAATGGGTGGCAAATAATTCGGTTGCATTTCCGATAGGAACATTAACCAACTATTCATCGGCAAACATTAATAATTCGGGTACTGCCGATTTTTATTCGGTCGGGTTATTTAGTTCGGTTACTGCCGACGGAACAAGTGTTGGAGCGAATATTGCCAATGTAGAAAATACCGTAAAGCAATCGTGGACAATTGAAGAAGCAATCGCAGGCGGTTCGAATTTAGCCATCAATTTGCAATGGAATTCGGCAATTGAGGGCAGTTTGTTCAACAGAACAAATGCAGGTATCGGACAATTTACCGGTGGAATTTGGAATGCCGGCAAAGCCACGACTGCATTCGGCAGTAACCCGTTTTCGTTAAGTATTGCCAATGCCACCGAAGTTGGGACTTTTGCCGTTGGCGACAATAAAACCATTTTAACAGATGGCGTTTCGCCGGTGCTCGATTTGGTGCAAATTTACAGCAATCAAACAAATACCGAGTTTGTAAAATACGGAGGAACGGTAAATTTACTTTTTAGAGCCAACGAGAATTTAAAAACATCGCCGGTTGTTAGCTTTTTATCGGGTGGAAAACCGGTTTCAGGTGTTGTAAGTTTGATTAAAAATGCAGAAAACGAATACATTGCACAATTTCAACCTGCCAATTCCGATAACGAAGGTACGATTAGTTTTTCAATCGGTTTTGCAGACGTAAATGGAAACGATGGAATTAGCGTAAACACAACCACCGATTTAAGCAAGGTGTCTTTCGATAAAACCCTACCTAAACTAAGTTTTGTAAGTTTGTATTCTGATGCTTTCGATAAAAAAACAGCAAAAGTCGGCAGTAAAATAACACTCGATATCGAAACCAACGAGTTGCTAAGCAATGCACCGGTGGTAAAGGTTTTTAGTAATTTAGTTGAAGTTCAAAACGCTGTTGCTATTCAACAGATTAGTGCTTTTGTTTTTAACGCTGAACTAATTTTGAGTGCTGCCGATTTGGAAGGTGCAATTTCATTCAACATAAATTTTAACGATTTAAGCGAAAACCAAGGTACTGAAATTACTCAAACAACCGATGGAAGTTTGGTTAATTTTGATAAAACGCCACCGCAAATAATTGCAGCTACCATGAGTTCGGCAAACAAAAAAACACATTTGGCAAAACCGGGCGATTTAGTAAGCGTTTATTTTGAAACCAATGAGTTCATTCAGACGCCAACGGTTAAAATTATGGGCAATTTGGTTACGGTTGTTCAAATTGGTAATGCCAAACAATGGAAAGCCGACTATACCATGCTTGGTTTCGATGCGGAAGGATTGATACCATTCGAAATTTCAACCGCCGATTTGGCAGGTATTGCAGGTATAATAACCACCGAACCAACTTCGGGCAGTAAAGTTTTATTCGACAAAACAGCGCCTACTTATGCCGGAATTTTAATTGCTGCAAGTTTTAGAACGCAAGCTTCCGTTTCGTTGAAAATAAATAAACTGGGAGCTACTTCCGATATTATTTACTTGGCTCCGACAGGAACAAGTATTTTCGAAATAAGCAACCAAATAAGCTCCTCCGCAGGTCAGTCGGAATCTACCATTTCGCCTGCTGCTGAAGGCCGTTATTACTTTTATGTAGCAGATGAAGCAGGAAATGTTTCGGCACCATCGGCAGCTTTTATTGAGGTTGATGCTACTCCGCCTGTTATTAATTCGGTAGCTTTTACGGATGGTAATTATATTCCGGGAAATAAAGTGATTTTGAAAGTATTTACCGACAATTCGTTAGAATCGTATACACCGGCTGCAATAACAGTAAACGGTAAAACTTTCCCTAACCCAAACCTTGAATTTGTTGAAAAATCGCAAACTGAATATTGGTTAGCATATACGGTTAGCGAAACCGACAGTAAAGTGTTAGCCGGAAGTTTGATAGTTTCGATAAGCATTAAAGATATTGCAGGAAATATAAGCAATTTAATTAGCAGTTTGCCTGTCAACAGCATAGTTATTGATACCGACCGACCAACCGGCACCGGGGTTAGAGGAAATGCTATAATTTGTCAAGGCGGCAGTACACCCGTGTTTTTTGATTTAACCGGAAATGCACCTTGGAATTTAACTTATTCAAACGGTACGCAAACATTTAATCAGTCCGGTATCAATACTTCACCGTTCAGGATAGAGGTTACCCAAACCGGAGTATTTTCCATTGTTTCCCTTACCGACTCGGAATCGGCACCCGGAACAAGTTTTGTAGGAAATGCATCGGTAACGGTTAATCCGTTGCCAAATCCGTCGTTCAATATGCTTTCGGTTTATAATATTGCCGACGATAAGGTGTTGCTTTCGGGTAGTCCTTCCGGTGGTGTTTTTTCAGGTGCCGGAATAGTTGAAAGCAGTTCGAATTTCTACCCGAATATTGCAGAAATAGGCACACATACCATAACTTATACCTACACCGAACCGGCATCGGGGTGCAAAAAAGCAGTTGCAAAAACGATTGAGGTAGTTGGCGCCGGTGGTTCTATATCGGGGCTTAAGCCATTGTATTGTTATACCGAACCGGCATCGAATATTACCGGTATAAATCCGAATTTAAAAACAGGAACTTTCACTATTTCGGGAGCAAAAGGATTAAAAGACAATGGGAATAACACGGCAACTTTAACTCCTGCTTTAATTGGTTCAGGTACATTTACCGTGTATTATGCATATTTCGATATAACAAATTTTGTTATTGAAAGAACCTTTACCATCGATTCGGTTGGAACCGTTAATTTTATTGGATTAAGCGAAAAATATTGCGAAAAAGACCCGCTTGTTACCTTGTCTGCCATCGATTTGTATCCGCCCAACGGTACCGGTACTTTTTCCGGTCCACCCGTAGGTTTTACCAATATTGCCGGAGGTAATTCTGCAATTTTCGACCCTACCGTAGTTAGCGCCAATGGGCTGCCTATTACTATTTCGTATATTTACAAATCGCCCGGCGGTTGTTTAAGCGCTCCTGTTGAAAAGCAAACTATGGTAAATAAGTTACCGATAATTGATTTTACCATTCAGGATAATTATAATTTTTATGCAGGAAGTAAACCCTTGGTAGCAGTGCCAAGTGGTGGTTTTTTTCAAGGTTCAGGAATTATAGAAAGTACTTTTTATCCATCGGTTGCCGGAGTAAACCCCAACATTCCAATAACTTACAACTATACCAACCCGAGTACCGGTTGTGCTAATTCAATTACAAAAACTACGCAAGTTCGTATTGCTTCCGGTACTATTAATAATTTGAATGCGGTATATTGTTACGAAAATTCTCCGATTCTACTAACCGGAAATCCGGAAAATAGGATAATTGTCGGTACATTCTCCGATTCAAAAAATAAAATTACTGACAACGGCGATAATTCGGCACTCATTAATCCGAGTTTGTTAGGGTCAGGAAAAGATACCATTACCTATACCTATAGCATTGATGGAACAACTTATTCGGTATTCAAAGAAGTTTTTATCGATTCGATAGGCAATGTAAATTTTATAGGCTTAAATGACCAATATTGCAGTGGTGATCCTATTTCTAATTTAAACGCAATTTTTTCGCATAATTCCGGTTTTGGTAATTTCACTTCCGATATTTCGAATTTTATAAACTACGGAAATATAGCAAGTTTTAATCCGGCTACTGGAAGCGCTTCTGTATTGCCTTTTACGGTTGAATATACGTATACTTCTACGTATTTGAATTCGGGTTGTAAAGTAAATGTCAGCAAGCAAACCTACATTTATCCGCTGCCGGAAGTTTCTTTCGAATTAAAAGAAGTTTATAATGTTTCGCAAGGTGCGCAGCCGCTAACCCCTGTCCCGCAAGGTGGATTTTTTACCGGTTCCGGAATAAGCGGAATCAATTTCTATCCGGCTTTGGCAGGTATTGGCAGCAATTTTCAGGTTAGTTATACATATAGCGACGCTACTACCGGCTGTATTTCAATATTAAAAAAATTAACCAACGTATTGGAAGCGCAAGCGAGCATTAGCGGATTGAACGATAAAAATATTTATTGTTATGGCGAACCGAATGATACCATCGTCGGATTAGCGTCCAACGGATTGCCGGGTGGCACGTTTGCAGGTAAGGGAATTTCGAACTTGGGTTCGGACAAAGCGATATTCAATGCGACTCAAGCCGGTGCCGGAAACCATGTTATTACTTACGATTATGTTGGTTTAGATGCCGTAACGGTATTTAGTGTAAATACTACGGTAATAGTCGATTCGATTGGCAAGGTTGATTTTGTTGGGTTGAACACCGAAATGGCTTATTGTACCGGCAGTTCGGCAGTTTCACTTAACGGAATTCCGGCAGGTGGCGTATTTTCCGGCCCCGGAACTTCGGGTTATCAATTTTTACCTACCAATCAAATAATTGGGGATAATAAAATAACATACGTTTACACCAACCAATACACCGGTTGTAAGGCTTCGGTCGATAAAATAGTAACGGTAAATGCGCTACCGCTGTTAGATTTTGTTCTTGCAGAAAAAATGTGCAACAACGCCGATGCTGTTTACATAAAAGGTGCCCCAATTGGCGGTTCGTTTAAGTTTTTAAATTTGGAAATAAAGGCCGACAGCGTGCTTTTTGACCCTACAAACGCAGCTCCGGGCAACGTAAACGTATCCTACGAATATACCAGCCCAACTACCGGATGTTCAAACAAAATTTCGAAACCAACCCTCGTTCAAGCCATTGGAAATGCCGGTATTTCGTCGAACTTGGCGTCGGCAGTGTGCGAAAACTCTGATTTGGTAAATATTAGCGGTACCGTGAACGGAGCGCAAGTAGGCACCGGCAATTTTTCGGGCTTTGGAATAACCGACGTTGTTTTAAACGACGGATTGGGTAATTTTAATCCTACCGGCTTAAGCGGAACCGGAATGGTGAACTTTGTTTACACCGATGCAAATAATTGTAAATTAACTGCTTCAAAACAAATAACCATTAATAAACTTACCGAAATTAGTTTTTCGGGTTACGATAAAAGCTATTGTAAGAACAACGAATCGTCCACTTTAATTGGTCTGCCCTCCGGAGGTATTTATACCATCGGTAATGTTTCGGGCTTGGGACTTAACACGTTTGTTCCTTCTAATTACAACGGTAAAGTTCCTGTTAAATACCAATATACCGATGCCAATACTTGTGTAAACTTTATTGCCGATACCATTGAAGTTTTTAATATACCTACAGTCGACTTTACTTTTAGCAACAGTTGCAGCAACGACTCGGCAATATTTACCAATAAAACTTCGCCTATTGCCGATATAACTAATTGGTTATGGAATTTTGGCGACCCTGCCGATATTGAAAATAACGAATCGACACTTGAAAATCCGAAGCATTTTTATTCAATTGATGGAAACCGATTAATTAGCTTGAAAGTAACTTCAACTTACGGTTGTGTGGTTACTGCAAGTAAAACCATACCGTTGGGTATTAAACCTATGGCAAGTTTTACTTGGAATAATGAATGTTTTGGCGAAAGTCCGTCGAATTTCATCGATAAATCCACCGGCAATGGCGTACTTACCTACAGTTGGGCTTTTAGCAATTTAGGCACATCGAGTATACGTAATCCTTCATTTAATTTCCCCGAAGCCAAAACTTATCCGGTATTTTTAAAAGTAACCGATTTTTCGGGCTGCGCCGATACCTTAACTAAGCTTGTATCGATAAGGCCGT
>JAIFNC010000153.1 GCA_020047935.1 Bacteroidota bacterium | reverse complement strand
TTTGTTCCGCTAAGTTCAAAAACAACCGGAATTTCTTGCGTTGTTTCTTTTACAATTACCGAAATATTTGGGTCGGTTATGGCAGGAATACGCGAACTGTAAAGCTTGTTGCCGTTGGTTTCGGCGGCAAAACTTAGCGTATGGTCGGGTTTTACCTGCGTTATTGCAATAAAGTTATCGGTTGCATCTTTACCGTTGGCGTAATTTACAGCACCGGCTTGCAAAAAACTCTTTTATTTTTTGTTGAAGTGAAGGACTTTTCTGCAATAATCCGTCTATCAGCGCATAATTATCGGTGCCAACCATGGTAAACGACGGAATGATAAGCAATTTAGTGTCGCTCTTAAACCCGTTTGCCAATACTGAATCTTCGTTCGTTAAATAATACATGTCGGGCAGTAAATACGAATCAAACATCGATTTAAAATACGAAGCTTCCCAGTTTATACTTGCTCCATTGTGTTGCATAGCGCTTCTGAAAATAGCAACTTTGGCGTTTTTTTTATACTGAAACGCAACATGCGGCATACTTGCCCAATTGTATTCGGTATAATTGGCTGCGGTTACCGTGTTATATTCGGTAGGCAACTGCTGCGGAAAAATAAATGCGCCTTTATTCGCACCGCTCATGGGGCGGTAAAGCGTAAATTCCGAATAGGTAGCGAAAAGCTTTGTATCCATTTCGGTTTGTGTGGTTCTGAAATCGCTAACCGATGCAGCAAGCGCCAATTTGTAGGTTTTCAGAAAATCGGATTGCGAAGCGCTGACCGGGATAATTTTTCCTTGCGAAAATCCTTGAAAAACCAAGCAGATTGCCAAAATTGGAGTGAATATATAACGTGTCATGGCTGATATGAATTATTTAAACATATTTTTAGTACGAATATTAACGACAAATTGTTGTATTTTATTTGAATTCGGTACGTGTTTAACAATATTCGTTAGCAAAAGAAAACGGAAAAGACAGCAGGAAATTTGTTACTTTTATACTTATCTTTTTTCTTTAATTCGTTCGCTTACAATGCCAAAGCCTAAGTTTACATTTTTGCCTAAGCCAATGTAATTTGGCAAATCGACATTGGTTTTAAAACCCAAATTGAACCCGAGTAATGTTTTTCCTTTGAAAGTAATAGGTCGCGGATCGTTTATATAGGTAATTTTTATGCCAATATCTTTCTTAATCATCCAATTAATCCCTTTTGCAAACGACAGCATATTGGCTTTCAGAATGTCTTCCAAAAATTCAATGCGTTCGGGGTTGGTTTGCAATTTTGTATATTTAGGGTAGTTTTCATTGTTCAATGCTATCCAATTTTTAATTTCATAATCTATGGCATATTCCCAAACATCTAAGCTGAGGTTATGAAGCTGAAGCATATCTATTTTCATCGGAAATTTATGCCCTTCAATTTCTAAATTCCAATCGTGCCCTTTAAAGAAATTTTGCAGCGAATCTAAATTGTTATCAATACATAATATCAAGGGTTTGTTCTGCACTGTTTTATATTGAATAAGCGGGTAACCAAAACTAATTTGCTCGTCGGAATTAAAATTTGACAATAAGGGGTTTTCCGGACCGGCTTTTTTAGCAATTGAATCTCTAAATGCCGATAATTCAGCAGGTTTTATATCGGTGTCAAAAAGTACGGTTAGTATTCGAAGTCGTTTCATATACTGTCTTGTTTGTAAATTAAAAAGGCTGAAAGTTAAGTATTTATTTTTCAAATTCAAAAACGGAGGTGTTATTTAACGGTTGCACCGTTTTATGTTAAAAATATTTTAGGCTAGAATTGCTTGCCTTTTTAGGCGTTTTTAACATGTAATGGGTAGGTTTACTGTACTATATAAAAGTTGTATACTAATAATTGAATCGGTTGCGGTTTGGTATTAAATTTAATTTTCTCATCAATAAAATGCGCACATTGGTCAATAGATCGATGTTTACCTGTAATTAGTTACCATATTTTACGTTAAATAAATTGCTAATCCTGTTTAATGAATTTGAGTCGAAACCTAAAAATTTCGGCTCATCTTTTTTTAAATCTTAGGGTTAATCCAGCGGGTAGCCTAAATAATATACCTGCGTAACGCTATTTTTTTCGTCGAATACCGGCGTGTAGGTTATAAGGAACGTTCTTTTAACACCGTTTTTTAGTTTGCGGAAAAGCTTACCGCTAAATGGTATGCCAAGTTTAACATCGTTCCAAACTTTTGCAAACGAATCGTCCTCCGTGTCCAGAATATAACTTAAATGCTTATCGATAAGTTGCTCTTTGGTAAAACCGGTAATTTCACAAAACCGTTCGTTAATATCAATTATCCGTCCATCTATTCCGTATACAGCGCGCATTAACGCTTTATCTATTGCAGAGGTTAGCATTTCAATTTCGCGATTTTGATTTTCGGTAGTTTTTTGTGCTATAGACAAATTTCGCATGGTAGCCTCGATTTCTTCTTCTTTTTGGTCGGCTAATTTGGTCTTTTGCTGAAGTTCAAATTCGCGAACAGCAATTGCACTGCGCATTTTTTCGAGTTCTGCTTTTTGTTTTTCGGTTTCTGCTCTCAATAACTCCATTTCGGCGGTATGCTCGCGCAAAATTCGTTCTTTTTCCATAATTTTTTCTGCCTGTATATTTGCTTCGTTTAGCAAGTATACAGTTTTTTCCGAATTTCGTTGAGCATAAATTGCTGAAGCTATGTTTTCGCTAATTTTTTGAACAAAAGTAATTTTAAAGCTTTCGAAAGTTCGAAATCCGGCAATTTCCATAGCACCCCAAACCTTATGACCCAAAATAAGCGGAACTACAAGCACCGAACTCGGAATACTTTTTCCGGAGAAAGAACTTATTTTAAAATAATTTTCGGGCAAATTGGTAACATTAATCATTTCTTTTTCCATTACGCAGCTGCCAATCATGCCTTCGCCAATTTCAATTCGGTTTTCGTTTTCGGTATCTTTTTCGTAGCCATAAGTCGCAATACACTCAATAAATCGTTTCTCCGGATTGTCTTCGTTTACAATATAAATGGCTCCGGCAGGTGCTTCAAGTTTTGCTGCAATGGCCGAAATTGTACTAAATGCAAGCGCATTTAAATTATTTGCATTCAAGCGTAAGATTTCGGCAAATTCTGCATACCCCGATGTTTCCCAACGTTCGCGAAGTTCTTGTTTTTCGCGTTTTTCGCGTTCGTGTTCTGCAATTTTAAGGTTGGTTTGCATGTTAAGCAATGCATTTCCTAAGGCGTCTTCGTCGCTTAACAGCTTGTATTTTGTGTCGAATTTATTTTGCGAAATTGCTTCGGCAAATGAAACTGTTTGGTGTAGGGTGTCAATTAAGGTTAATACCGAACGACCCATTTCGGCAATCTCATCTCGGCCCTTTATACGGATGTGTTTTACACGCGGTATTTTCCCTTTTTCAATTTCTTTTAAAATGCTTGTAGTTTGAACTATAGGTCGCGAAATTTGTAACGCAATAATATATACAATAACTGAAACAATAAAAATACCTGCCAAACCTATACCTATTGCTAAATATAAGTTGCTGTTGGCTTCTTTGTAAATTGCTTCATACGGAATAGCAACTCCTACGGTCCAAGGTATGGTTCCTTTTCCTATTGAAAAAGGAGCATAAGCAATATAAAAGTCTTGGTTGTTAATTTTTCTGCTTTCAAAAAATTCAATGCCGTTTTTAACTTTACTGCTAAACTCCGAAGCAGCTTCCTGTTCCAAATCGGTTACTGCCGATTTGTTAATAAGTTGTTTGTTTGGGTGGGTTACATAAAACGAATTGCTGGCTATAACAAATGCAAAGCTTTCGTTAAATGGCTTAATGTTGTCGGTTAATGTTTGAAACCTGTTTAAGGGAGCATCAATACCTACCAATCCTACAAATTTGTTTTTGTACATAATAGGTGTAGCAACGCTTGCCATTAAAATATCCGATTGTTCGCCGTTGTTATACGAATAATAATAGGGTGGAGTGAATGCTTGTGTACCGGTAATTTTTGCTTGATAGTAAGGGCTGCCTATTAAATCGCCGGTTAAGTTAGCTGAGTCTTTTTTTATTTCCGGGATTCCGCTTTTTAAATAAACTTCAATTTTCTTGCGCCCGAAGTTTTTTGTCCAATTTGGGTCAATTGCCGACAGTTCCCAACTGGTCCAAACCGACAAATACATAGGGTTGCTTCGCAATTGTTCCAACAGTATATGGTCGTAAATAGAGTCGCGCAGGTTTTCGGGTATTTCATTAAAATTCTGAAATGTATTTGCAATAGTTCGAGTTACTTCCATATCGGTAGCTAAATCGGCTTTTATGCTCAGGGCGCTCTGCTGAGCTATGGACATGGCTAATTTTTCGGCATTTGCCCGAGCCATTTTTCTGAAATTCCAGCTAATAATACCTGTAGCCGAAGTAAAAACCAATACTACGGTTAATAAAACCCATACAAGTATTTTGGCATTCGTTTTCATGCTTGGCTATTTTAGTTGAAGTTGTTTTCTTGGCAAATACAAATTATTTTTTCAACTATTCCGTTTGCATCTTTTATAGGAATATATTGTTCCAATATATTAATTTCTATATCGTTTGGTAAAAGTGCTGTTCTTGTAACTGCTCGGCTGTTGCCTTCCAAACAATCCATCTGAATAGCAGCAAGCTCTTCGTTTGAGTAGTTTAGGTAGAAAACGGTTTCGCTTAAGTATTTGCCAATCGGATTGTAGCTTTCGCTTTGGAACAAACTTAAATAAGTGTTGTTTATTTTGATAATAATGCCTTGCGGGTCGGTTTCCAATAATCCGAATACATCGGAAATTGAGTTAAGAAAACTATTATAGGCCGTTTCGCGACGTTTGAATTCTTCTTGTGTGGCTTGCATTTCTTCGAGGTTTTGGCGCATTTGTTCGTCTTTTGTTGCCAATTCATCGGTTACAAAGTTCGATTCGCGCAATAGTTTTGCGGTTCGCATATTGGTTTTAACCCCAGAAATGGTGGCAGCTATACTTTCGGCAACTTTCCAAATAAAATCGAGTTGGTATTGCTCATAGTTTTTGAACGATGCCAATTCTATAACACCAATAATATCTGTATTGATTTTAAGCGGAACCAATATTAAACTTCGCGGTTTAGCTTCGCCTAAACCTCCGCTAATTTGTATGTAATTTTCCGGAACTTCTTTAATATAAATAAGTTGTCCTTCTTCGTAACAGCGACCAACCAAACCGTCGCCGGGTTGAATTTGTTTGTTTAACAGCCTTTTGCGTTCATATGCATAAGCTGCCATTAATTCTAACACAGGTGCATAAGGGTTTGTATCGTCGAGTAGGAAAATTCCGCCTTGGTTTGCTTTAGTAAATTTTACCAAATTGCTTATTATACTATACGAAAACTCTTTCATGTCGTTTGTGCTGATACGAAGTAAATCGGAAAATTCGGCATAACCTTGCGTAGCCCAATTTTGTTTTTCGTCGAGTGCTTTGCGTTCAAGTTCTGCATTTTTGGCAAGTACTAAGCTGCTTTTCATTTCAAGCAATGCTTTGCCCAGTACATCGTGTTCGCTAAGCAATTCAAAATTTGCATCTAAGTTTCCTTTACCAATTTCGGTAGCAAAATCGGCTGTTCCGTTTAGTGTGTCAATAAGTCTGTTTACCGATTCTGCCATTTCCGCCATTTCGTCTTTGGTTTTAACGGTAAGTTTGTTCGATTTATCAATCAATCCTATATCGAGTGCTTTCAGAATTTCGATGGTGCGTTTAAGCGGATTGGTTATATTTTCTGCCAAATAAAGTACCACTACCGAAAGTAACAATAAACCCAGAATACCTACCAAAATAGATATTACGAAATTTCTGTCGGCAGTTTCCATAATAGTGCTAAGTGGTACCGAAATGGCTATTGACCAAGGGTTTCTGTCGCGACCTAAGTAAATAGGGGCGTAGGTGGTAAACATTTCTTCGCCGCCGGCTATGGTTTCGATGTATGAAAATTGCGCACCGCTTTTTAGTTTCTCTTTTACGTTATGCTTTTCTTGAATATCCGGATAAATTACTTCAAACGGTTCGCCAATATTAGCTGCATCGGGGTGGGTTATAAATACTCCTCCGTTAGATATCAAAAAAGCAATACTGCTTTTAAATGGTCGTATTTCGTTTACTATTTTTTGAAAGTTTTCGAGCGGAATATCAACACCAACTAAACCAATATACTTTGTTTTTTCAATAATAGGAATGGCAATACTGGTTTCGAGAATTTGCTTGTTTGTGCCTTCGTAAATATATACATAAGGTTCAACAACGGTTTCGAGCTTCGATACTTTTAAACTGTAATATAAGCTGTTAAGTACGTCGCCATCGGTATTTAACCTGCCTATTGAATAGGCAATTTTACCTCCTTTTCTGAAATATTCCAATCGGTCGCGTCCGTAGGGTTTAAACCAGCCCGGTTTTATTGCCGAAAGTTCCCAGCTAACCCATGTGGCAAGAAATGTTTGGTTTTCTTTCAACGATTGTTCCAGCGTTCTGCCGCAATAATCCATTAAAGTTGCCGAGTCGAGTTTTGAATAGAATTGGAATGAAGTGGTAATACCACGTACCACACCCACATAGGTGTTAAGTATGCTTTCTATGTTGGCAGCAGTTCTGAAAGCTGCTTCGGTAGCAATTTTTTCGGAATTGGTTCTTGCCATTTGCCTCGAAGCTATTGAAATATAACCAATACTTATAACAAATGCTACGGTGGCTGTAGCCAATATGTAGAACAAAATCTTCGACCTAATTTTCATTTCAGCAAATTTTATAGTTCGTTGCCCGGTTTTTTGCCGGATTACTTCGCTTTATTTTAATGGTAGGGCTTAAAAATTAAGGCTTTTAAGCCGTTGGGTTTATACATAAACCCGGCTACCAAATTTAATAAAGGTTTCGGACTTTTTCAAAATTACTTTAGATAGTTTCTAAAGTTTTTAAATAATTTTCCGAATAAGTTTCCGGTTCATATTTCTGATTACGTAAATACGGTTCAAATCCGGCCTCTTTTATTGCTTTTTGTATGCTTTCGGCATTAAAAGTGTGAGTTGCTCCGGCTGCCGAAACTACGTTTTCTTCAATCATTATTGAACCAAAATCGTTAGCGCCGGCATGCAAACATAGCTGTCCAATTTCCTTGCCAACTGTAAGCCACGAGGCTTGAATATTTTGAATGTTGGGCAACATAATTCGGCTTATGGCTATGGTACGCAGGTATTCTATGCCGGTTACCGAATTGTGTATACCTTCTTTTTCGAGCAGCTCCGTGTTTTCGTCCATAAAAGGCCAAGGCACAAAGGTTATAAAGCCATAATTTTCGGCGGGTTTTTCGCTTTGCACTTGCCGCAATGCTACCAAATGTTCAATGCGTTCGGTTTTGGTTTCAATGTGCCCAAACATCATGGTGGCCGAGGTAGGCAGGTTTAATTTGTGGGCTTCACGCATTACATTCAACCATTGGTCGGCATTGCATTTGCCTTTTGAAACGATGCTTCGAACTCGGTTGCTGAGTATTTCGGCACCGGCACCGGGCAAGCTGTCTAAACCTGCTTCGGCAAGCTTTACCAACACGGTTTTATAGTCGGTTTTGTCTATTCTTGCAATGTGGTGTATTTCGGCAGGACCTAAGGCGTGCAGGTTTACTTCCGGAAAACGTTTTTTAAGTTCCGAAAATAAATTAGCATAAAACTCGGAACCTAATTTGGGGTGCAATCCGCCTTGCAAAAGCAGTTGTTTTCCACCAAGTTCAAGGGTTTCGGTTATTTTTTGTTCGTATTCGGGCAAGGTAGTGGTGTAAATATCGGGTGCACCGGGACGACGGTAGAAATTACAAAATTTGCATTGTGCAACGCAAACATTGGTAATGTTCACATTGCGGTCAATTATCCAACCTACTTTATTGCCCGGAACTGCTTTTTTTCTGAGTTCGTTGGCTGTAAACATAAGGTCGGGCAGTTGGGCATTTTCGTATAAAAATAGCCCTTCTTCCAACGATAAAAATTCTTTATTGAGTGCTTTTTGAAGTAAAGCTTGAATATTCATGGTGTTATTTTATTTTAGTAATAAACAATTTAAGGTTTCAATGCACTAAAGTAAAAATTATTTCGAATGTTTAGTATATTGAAATTATTTTTCGACCCAAAAACGAGTTTGTTTTTATTTTTATTGAAAACCGTTTTTTTTTTCGAGCAGGCTTAGTTTAACGCATTCCAGCCTTGTGCGTCGAATGGTATGATGGTTCCGTCGCGCATGGAAAGGTTTGCACCTTCCGCTGCCGTTGTAATTCGACCAATAATGCTAATTTGCGGTTTTGCTTTTATTTGCTCGAAGTACGAAACCGGAACCGTACTTGCCGTTTGCTCGTCGATAGGAATTTTGTTCTCGTATATTAAGCAACCGGTGCCCGAACGTTTGCAAATGTGCAGCAATTCCGACGACAATCCGTCCGAAATATCTATCATAGCGCTTGGTACAATGTTTAGTTCGGCGAGCAAATGTACAATATCCAGCCGGGCTTCCGGTTTCAGTTGTCGTTCCAGAATGTATTCGTAACCGGTAAAATCGGGTTGCATTGCCGGGTCGGAGGCAAAAATTTTGTTTTCGCGTTCCAATAATTGTAAGCCCATGTATGCTGCTCCTACATTGCCCGAAACACAAATTACGCTTATAACCAAACCGGAAATTGATGAAGTGGTGTCGCCGCCTATTAAATCAACTTTGTAGGTTTCACAAGCCAGTTTTATGCCTTGGTAAAGTTCTTCCAAAGCCTCAACCGTAAAACGATTCGAAACGGCAATTGAAACCGTAATTTGCGACGGAATGGCATTCATGGCACAAATGTCGGATATATTTACCGCCACTGCTTTGTAGCCTAAGTGTTTAAGCGGAACGTAGGTTAGGTTGAAATGCACTCCTTCAACCAACAAATCGGTAGTAACAACGGTTTGAAGGTTAGCAAAATTAAGTACAGCGGCATCGTCGCCAATGCCTACTACCGAGCAGGAGTGTTGTAATTTTATATCGGCGGTAAGTCTATCGATTAAGCCAAATTCGCCAAGTTCCGAAATTGGGGTAAGTTTTGTATTCATAAGTCGTGCTTTTCAGTGAAAATAATTTTGCAAAAGTACTATTTATACCGCACAAATTGCAAGATTTTTTTGGTTCAAATTATTGATGTCATTGAATTGTTTAGTTTGTTTTTTTCAATTCAAAAAAAACAATAAAATGTTTTTGTTAGTTGTCATTTTAGTTTGAAAATTATAGGTAGCTTTGTAGACAGTTCCCAATTAGTATTCATTTACGTTTCATTTTAAACAACAAATTTGTGAAAGACGAAAAAAATAAGGTAGCACTTTTGTCGGTAATTGCTGCTGTTTTTCTTACCGGATTTAAAATAGTAATCGGTGTTTTAACCGGCAGTTTGGGTATTTTATCCGAAGCACTGCATTCAGCGTTGGATTTTGTTGCTGCGGCAATTACTTGGTTTGCCGTTAGGGTTTCCGATAAACCTGCCGACGAAAACCACCATTACGGTCATGGTAAAATCGAAAATCTTTCGGCACTTATTGAAACAATTCTATTGCTAATAACTTGCGTATGGATTATATACGAAGCTACCAGCCGACTTATTTCGGGGCAAACCCACATTGAAGTTACCATTTGGAGTTATATTGTGGTTATAACTTCAATTGTAATCGATTATTCGAGGTCAAGAGCGCTTATGAAAGTTGCGAAAAAATACAACAGTCAGGCATTAGAGGCCGATGCATTGCATTTTTCGACCGATATTTGGAGTTCTACTGTTGTTTTATTGGGTTTAATTTGCTCAAATTTTGGTATTTATATTGCCGACAGTATTGCTGCTTTGGGAGTGGCAGTTATTGTAATTTTTGTTTCGTATAAATTAGGCAAACGTTCGATAAATGTGCTTTTAGACCGGGTTCCCGACGATATGTACGGAAAAATAACCAATATTTTAAACGGAGTTACTGAAATTGAGCAATATCACGATTTAAAAGTACGTGCTTCGGGTGCCGATATTTTTGTTGAATTGAATATTCATGTGTTACCAAATATGGATGTATTACATTCGCATAATATTGCTACCCTTATTGAAAACAAAGTGAAGGCAGAAATTCCGCGCTCTTTTGTTCACGTACATATTGAACCTAATGCACACGAATAATATACTTCAACATGAAAAATGAACTGATTTTTGAAATTCTCGGTTTCTCGCTTATTCCGCTGGCAGCCATGCTGGCAGGTGCTGTTGCTGCTGTATTGTTCTCGATTAGCAATAAAATTAGAAGCCTCATTTTACATTTAGCGGCCGGAGTTGTTTTTGCCGTGGTTTCAATAGAACTTCTGCCTATTGTGGTTTCAAAAAATAATTTGGTTGGTACATCGGTTGGTTTCTTTGCCGGTTTAGGATTAATGCTTCTTATAAAACATTTTAGCCACAAAGCCGAGGAAAAACATAAAGCAGCACTAAAGAGTAATGCCGGCACAGTTTTAAAAAGTTTAATTCCGTGGGCATTACTTATAGGCATTGGGGTCGATATTTTTATCGACGGTATTTTGTTGGGCGTTGGTTTTGCCGCCGGACAGTCGGAAGGAATGCTTTTGTGTATCGCATTAAGCCTTGAAATATTGGTGCTGGGTATTGTGGTTGCCACCGAACTGAAAAACGAGCAATTAAAAAAGCGGAAAATAATTTATCTGGTTGCAATACTGTCTTCAAGTTTTGTTGTTGGTGCATTTGTCGGTTCTATAATGTTAAGCATTTTAAGCGAAAATTCGATAACTTATGTTTTGGCATTTGGGCTTTCGGCATTAATGTATTTGGTAACCGAAGAATTGCTGGTTGAGGCGCATGAACATAAAGACACTCCGCTAAATACGGCTGTTTTCTTTATCGGATTTTTTATTTTCTTAATTGTAGCTATTATTCACTAATTTAACAGTATATGAAAACTTTTATTTGGTCTGTTCCTGTCCGATTTTTTCATTGGTTTTTGGCAATCGGATTTACTGCTGCTTATATTTTAAGCGATTTCGAAAAATTACTTCCGTGGCATATGGCTTTTGGTGCTTTTGTGGGTTGTTTGTTGTTTTTTCGAATTTTATTTGGTTTTTTCGGGCCAAAATATGTTCGGTTTTCCGATTTTCCGATGGGCTTTACCAATCAATTGTCGTTTGTAAAAGGCTTCTTTTCAAACCCCAAGGCTTATGCGGGGCATAATCCGGCGGCATCGGTGGTAATGCTGGCTATTTTTATTGTAGGCATATTGGCAAGTTTTTCGGGTTTTATGTTGTATTCAGCAGAACATCCAACTTTTATTAATCCGCCAATGTCGGAACACGATATTGAAGAATTGCATGAAATTTTTGCCAATTTATTTCTTGTTTTGGTTGGTTTGCATTTAGCCGGTTTGCTTGCCGAAGCCATTTTTCATTCAAAAGAAGGAACTATAAAATCGATGTTTTCGGGGTATAAAAACCTCGTTTGTGCTTTTTTACTTGGCCTTTGGTTTAGGTTCACGAAATGCAGCAGCGGAACAAGGCGAAACAAACAAAGTTGAGCAAGGCGAACATGAAGAAAACGATGAAGACGATGATTAGTTATTAAATAGAATTAATTGTTCGGGTTCAAAATAAAAAGGTGCTATCTAACCTGAATAATTCAAAAAACCACTTAAGTTAAATATTTTTTGAATTAAACTTTTTTATGAATAGCCGTAGCCTTTAGGCTACGGTATAAATAAATAGTATATAAGGCTTTAGCCTAAAGAAATTTTTAAATTTTGGCTAAAGCCAAGTAATACATTCTTTACACAACGGCATAAATGCCGTTGTTAGTTAAAAAACATATGAATTAAACAGGCTAAATAGTTAGAAAAATTCAATCTTTTTCTATTTTACCGGTTCGAAGTTTGTTGTTTTTTTGAAAATTTGAAATTTCCCTCGTAATCATTACTTTTGAAAAAAAATGTACCCATGAAGCTGATTGAATTTTGGCATAAGCATACGCATCGAATTTTTATATTGTTTATTTTATCGGTAAGTGTTACGTTTATGGTAACGCTTTTACCTTCAAAAGTAAAGTTTAAATACGAGTATATTAAAGGTAACCCTTGGATGCACGAAGATTTAATAGCTCCTTACGATTTTCCGATTTATAAACCTGCCGAAGAATTTAATAAGGAAAAAGACAGTTTGCTTCGGCAAATACCGAATTATTTTGCACTCGATTCGAATGCAGTTAGCGGCGCTTTACGAAAATTTTCGTACGATTTAGACAGTTTGCAAGCGCATGCATACGGAAACGGTAGAAAAAATAAGTTTTTAACCGGTTTGAAAGTGCACGGAATGCGTGCCATGAAAAATATTTATAACAATGGCATAATTGAAACTTGGAAACTTCCGAAGGATGACCGAAAAGACCATAATAACATTGCCGTATTGAATAATAACATGGCCGAAACACGAACCGCCGGAACTTATTTTACACCTACCATTGCCTATAAGGCATTTGCCGACAGTATTAGCGATTATACCAAACAGTACAATACGGCTAATTTAGATACCAAAGAGTTGCTCAAAAATTTCAGTTTAAACAAATATATAAAACCTAACCTGATATATAGCCCTGAAACAGAGGCTAAAATTCGCAAATCGGTGCTCGATAATGTGTCGCTTACTCGCGGAATGGTGCAAGCCGGGCAAGGCATTGTGCAGCGCGGCGAAACGGTTACTCCCGAAATTTACAAAAACCTTGAGTCGTTGCGACGCGAGCACGAAATGAATTTTGGCAGTACATTGCAAACTTTTACTTCGTATTTGGGCAAAGTAATTATTATAGCCATTTTGCATGCAATTTATTTATTATTTGTGTGGAATTTTAGACGCGAAACATACAACGACCGAAGCAAAGTACTGTTTTTGTTGCTTATGATAAATATAGTCGTTTTGTTTTCGTCTATTACGCTTAAATATAATTTGGTAAATTTATATTTGCTGCCCTATGCTGCCTTGCCGCTTATTGTAAAAACCTTTACCGACTCCCGTTTGGCAGTGTTTAGTCATACCATAACCATTCTTATTATCGGTTATTTTGCACCCAACGGCTACGAATTTATTTTTGTCGAATTTGTTGCCGGAATGGTTATTTTATTAAAATTGGACAGTTTGCACCGTCGAAATCAGTTGTTTATTGCAGTAGGAGTGGTTATTTTGGCATATGTAATAAGCTATTTTGGCTTGTCGGTTATACACGAGCGGTCGGTTGAACTTATAAATTGGAACAAATTTTTGTGGTTTGGCGGTAGTGGATTGCTTATTTTAATTGTGTTTCCGCTTATATTCATAATCGAAAAATCGTTTAACTTTTTGTCCGATTTGTCGTTGCTCGAACTTTCCGATTCAAACCAGCCATTGTTGCGTCTTTTGTCCGAATCGGCGCCCGGAACTTTCCAGCACAGTATGCAGGTTGCAAACTTAGCCGAATCGGTAGTGCAGCAAATAGGCGGAAACCCTTTGTTGGCCCGAACCGGTGCATTGTACCACGATATAGGCAAAATGACCAACCCAATGTATTTTACCGAAAATCAAATAGCCGGTATTAACATACATAAAAATTTAACCGAAATTGAAAGTGCACAAACCATTATAGCACACGTAACCGATGGCGTTGCAACGGCAAAAAAATACAATTTACCAACCCAAATAGTCGATTTTATTAAGACGCATCACGGCACCGGTACTACACGCTATTTTGTTTCGATGTACAAGAAAAACCATCCCGACCAAGAAATAAATATGCAATTATTTACCTACCCGGGACCAAAACCTTTTTCAATTGAAACCGGTGTGGTTATGATGGCAGACAGCATTGAGGCGGCATCGCGCAGTTTGCCGGTGTATACCGAGGCAACTATTAACGAATTGGTCGACCGAATTATCGATTATCAGGTTGCCGACGGACAGTTTTCGGAAACCCCGCTTACCTTTAGAGATATTTCGAAAACTAAAGATATATTGAAAAATAAATTGCAAAATATTTACCATGCACGAATACAATATCCGGAATAAAACCGGGTGTTAGGTTGAAAGTAAAGCTTGCAAATGTGCAGGTTTTTTATTGAATTAAGCATCCATGTCGTTTAGTAAATCGTTTTCCGCCCTGAA
>JAIFNC010000316.1 GCA_020047935.1 Bacteroidota bacterium | reverse complement strand
TTTGGGATTGCGCCGCCGGTACCGGAAACTTGCTTAACGGACTTACCAATAAGTACAACGTTTGGGCTTCTACACTCGACAAACAAGATGTAGAAGTAATGCGCGACCGTATTAAAAACGGTGCTAACTTATTGGAAGACCATGTTTTTCAGTTCGATTTTTTGAACGACGATTTCACAAAATTACCAAAACCTTTGCAGGATATAATAAACAACCCCGAAAAACGGAAGAAATTGGTTGTTTATATCAATCCGCCGTATGCAGAAGCAACAAATGCAAAAACACAACGTGATACTGGTGAAAACAGAATAGGTTTAGCGGATAGCCAAGTTTATGATAAATATCAAAAGACTATAGGAACAGCTGCAAGAGAACTTTTCGCCCAATTTCTTTATAGAATATATTGCGAAATACCCAATTGTAAGATTTCGAATTTTTCTAAATTAAAAAATTTGCAATCTTCTAATTTTATGGAATTCAGGAAGGTTTTCAGAGCTTCTCTTGAAAAAATATTTTTAGTTCCGGCTGACACATTTGATAATGTAAAAGGGAAATTTCCTATTGGTTTTTTTATTTGGGATTTATCAAAAAATGTAATATTTGAGCAAATAACGGCTGATGTTTATAATCGAAATGCAGAATTTATCAACACAAAAAATATATATTCATACAAAAGCAACAAATATATTATAGAATGGTTAAGAAACTATTATGATAAAAAGGGAGATAGGATTGCGTATTTAAGAATGTTAGGAACAGATGTTCAGCATAATAAAGATATTTTCATCTCAAATGATTTATCTGTAAATGATTTTAAAAAAAAATTATATACAATAATTACAAAGAGTAATTTGATTGAAATGTCAATTTATCATACAGTTAGACATGTTGTAGAAGTAACATGGATAAATGATCGTGACCAATTTTTATATCCAAAAGATGGTTGGTTAAACGACATAGAATTTCAAAACAATTGCTTAGCCTATACTTTGTTTAGAAATAATATTCAAAGTAAACTTGGCATCAATCACTGGATACCATTTACTGAAACCGAAGTAAATTCGCGCGAAAAGTTTGAAAGTAATTTTATGAGCAAATTCATAAAAGGAAAAATAAAACCGGAAGATAAAGCTCCGGATATTTTTACAGTTGCGTCAGAACCTATGGCGCATTATGAAGTACCGCTCAAATTTTCCGAAGAAGCAAAAGGCGTTTTTGATGCCGGCAGGGAATTATGGAAATATTATCATGCACAACCCAATTGCAATGTAAATGCTTCGTTATACGATATTCGCGAACATTTTCAGGGGCGAAATGAAACCGGTAAAATGAAAAACAAAAGCACCGATGAAGCTTATACAAAATTGATTGCCGGTTTAAGAGAAAGTTTAAAACTTTTGGCTCAGAAAATTGAACCGAAAGTATATGAATACGGATTTTTAAAAGAATAGTGAAATAAAAAATGTGATAAACATATTATTACCATTCAATTTGTAGCATTTTTTTATATTGTGGTACTTTTAGGGTTTCGTAATTGGGCTTTTTGTCTGGGGAACGGAAGGAAAGGGTAATACGGATATTTTTAAGTTGTGCACCATGCATGAAGACTGAAATGACGGCTATATTTAAAGATTTGAAAGATATTTTATTAGAGAATTGAATTATCTATGAAAAGCAAGAGAAATGTTTACTTGACAATATCCATTTTTGCATTTATTATTGGACAATTGTTGACACATACTTATAGACCTTTTATTTACTCAAACAACATCTTTGATTTTGGATTAGCTGATACAATTGGAAGTCTTGTTTCTGTAATTGGGATATGTTTCTTCCTTTGGGCTTTTAAGTTATATTCGATTAAAGAAAAGAATAGACACATAATAATTACAGTTCTAACGTATTCTTTGATATGGGAACCGATGGGGTTGATTGGATTGCATGGAACATTTGATTGGAAAGATATCGCTGCCACATTCATTAGTGGATTTTTGACTTTCTTGTTGAAAGAAATCCTTGATAAAAAATATAAATTCGAAAGCGTCAAAGTCAAAACTGACAATTTATAAACTAATGAAACTAGAAATGCACGTAGCAAAACAGCCGCTAAATACAATTAGGGCTTGATTTGCAGAAACGAAAGTTTTTCCTAACTTAGCTTGACCGTTAACGAGGGACAGAGGAACGGTTTCAAACTCTTTGTCCGCGCTTAGCAGCAACCGTTGTTTTTTTAAAAAAAAGGCATGCCTAATAAACCATTTAGCCAATGATATTAGAAACAAAGCGGCTGATATTAAGACCAATTACGATTGATGATAAATACGAGGTGTTTGAATATCGGTCTGATATAGAAACGAATAAATATCAAGGCTGGATTCCAACCACTATAAGCGACGTAGAAACATTTATTGGAAAGGTATCGAAACAAATTAATGAACCTAATACATGGTTTCAATTTATTATTATTGAGAAAGAGCCGCAAAAAATAATTGGCGATTTAGGAATTCACTTTTTCGACAACGAAAATAGGCAAGCTGAAATAGGATGTACCTTGAATAAACATTTTCAAAATAAAGGCTATGCAACCGAATCGGTTAAAAGTGTAATTGACTATTTGTTTAAAGGCTTGGGTAAGCATCGGATAATTGCATCCATAGACCCGGAGAATAAAAACTCTATCCGACTGGTCGAACGAATTGGATTTCGGAAAGAGGCACATTTTGTTGAGAGTTTATTTATAAACGGAAAGTGGGTTGATGACTTAATATACGCTATGATTGAGAAGGATTGGGAAAACTTAAATTGAAGAATGATATAATAGCAGCCAAGGTTAAGTGCGGCACAATTCAAAGTCAACGTTAAATGAAAACAAAATAAGCCGCTTTTTTGATTTAAAAGATAAATTCTGTAACTTGCAAACCGGAAAAGATAAAAACTGATTACCATGCAAACACAAGTAACACTTAGCATAGATAATAAAATATTTGATTTTGCACAAAGCTATGCTAAGCAAAAAGGATTATCGGTAAATGAATTGTTGGAGTACTATATTCGTATTATTATGCTTAATGAACAAATTCTGCCTACAACGAAAAGCAGAATTTCGGATACCAATTTTGCTCTTCGGAATAATATTGGATTAAAAAAGACCGATTGGAAAGCTTTTAATCAACGATTAGCACCTATTTGCAAACCTTTACCTGCCAATTTCAAATTCAACCGCGATGAAGCCAACGAACGATAAAGTTTTTATTGAAACCATTAATGTAGCATTAAGCATAAAAGAGAAATATGAATTTTCGTATTACGATTGCCTGATAATTTCAACGGCATTGCAAATTGGTTGCAATTTTCTTTTTACAGAAGATATGCAACACTGACAAATAATAGAAAACACACTTACAATCATCAATCCGTTCGTATAAACTTTGAACCGTATTAGCTGAGTTGGTTATCTAAACCGCGAGTGCAATAAAAAAAAGTCATATTTTCTTAGTAGTCATACGCAGACCGTTGACATTCATAATAAAAACATCCTACACAAAATTAAATACAATTGATGGACGAAAAGATTAAGAAATATTTAGCTGAATTGGAGAAAGAAAAAGGGATTCAAATACTCCTTGCTTGCGAGACCGGTTCGAGAGCGTGGGGTTTTCCTTCGCCCGACAGTGATTTTGATGTTCGGGTTATTTACAAGCATGATAAAAATTGGTATTTAAGCCTGACCGAAGAAAAAGATACAATCGAATATTTTCTTGAAAATAATGAAATAGATATAAGCGGTTGGGATTTGAGAAAAAGCCTTCGATTGCTTGCAAAATCGAATCCGCCAATGCTCGAAAGAATTCAATCGCCGATAATTTATAAGGTTGACAAAGAGTTTTTGACCGGAATTAATTCTGCTGCACAAACGGCTTATTCACGAATTGCCACAATTCATCATTATTTGGGTTTGGCAAAGAAGGCATTTGAAGATGTGGTAAATTTAGAGGAATATAAACTTAAAAAATTCTTTTATGCACTTCGTTCGTCAGTGGCCTGTTTATGGATTTTGGAAAAGGAGGAAATACCTCCGATTGAATTTGAAAAATTGTTGAACGGGTTGGATTTGCCTGCAAATTTAAAAATACGTATTGGAGAACTAATCGGTATAAAATCAACTATAAGCGAAACATACTTGCATAAAGGCGAAAATGTATTGATTGAATTTATGAAAAACTGCATTGAAAGAGCGGAAAACGAATCACAAAGTTTACCGGCTTCAAAAGGAAAAATTACTGATTTGAATGATTTTTTTATTAAAACATTAGGTTGACACATGACAATTGACGATTTACGAAATAGAGGATTAATAATACTTGAATGCATTAGCGGAAGTAAAGCCTACGGATTAGATACCCCGACTTCCGATACTGACATTAAAGGAGTTTTTATGCTGCCGAAAGCGGAGTATTATGGATTGAATTATATTCCTCAAGTAAATAATGAAACAAACGATGTTGTGTTTTATGAGTTTGGACGGTTTATGGAGCTACTTTCGCTCAATAATCCAAACATTCTGGAATTGCTTAATACACCGGACAATGCAATAATCTATAAGCATCCGTATTTGCTTGAAATTAAATCCGATTTGGTTCTATCGAAGCTTTGCAGTAATACTTTCGGAAAATTTGCATTATCACAAATAAAAAAAGCGAAAGGACTTAAAAAGAAGATTGTTAATCCGGTTGCAAAAGAACGAAAAAGTGTATTGTCGTTTTGTTTTGTTAATTACGAGCAAGGAGCTATTCCGCTTGAAAAATATCTGGAAATAAAGGCTTGGAAACATGAAAATTGTGGGTTGGTAAATATTCCATATATGAAAGATGTTTACGGATTATACTATTCCGAAAGTCTTGGATTCAGTGGTATAATAAAAGGGAAAGACTCAAATGAGGTTTGTTTGAGTTCAATACCAAAAGGAACCAAGCAAGAATCATTATTGTATTTTAATCGTGACGGCTACTCGACCTATTGCAAGGAATATCGTGAATACTGGGATTGGGTTGAAAAACGAAATGTTGAAAGATATGAAAATACAAAAAGTCATGGAAAGAATTACGATGCTAAAAATATGATGCACGTTTTCAGACTTTTAGATATGGCTATTGAAATTGGGAAAGAGAAAATAGTCAATGTTAAAAGACCAAATAGGGATTTTTTATTGGACATTAAGTGCGGCAAATATGAATATGAGGAGTTATTAAAAATGGCAAATTTGAAACAAGTAGCAATGGAATTGGCTTTTGAAAATTCAACATTACCAAACGAACCGGATTTGGCGACGATAAACGAATTGACATTTAGATTGAGAGATAGATTTTATAAAGACGAAAAATAAACGTTGAGCGAAAACTTAAAAAACGTACCTTCTGAAAATAGATTAATTAAAAAATTACACTACTGCCCGACAAAAATATTTGATTTAACAGAAAGTGTCTGATAATAAATAGGTCGCTCCTACGGAGCTTATTTACGGGGTTTCTTTCTATTTCTATTAATAGTACGCTCCTAATGGAGCTACTCCGTAGGAGTAAACTATTAATAGTTCAATAATTACTATTAACATTTAAGCTCCATAGGAGCGACCTCGGAATTTATTCGGACACTAATTAAAGAATTATAATAATGAAGAAAGCAATACTGTTAGTTTTTGCAACTGCAATGCTTTTATCCTGTAAGCAAGCCGGTAAATCGACATCGGAAACGGTTGATAAAGAAACGGTAAATTCGGTAAGGAAGTATACGTATGCCGATTCTGCGGGTAAGCATGTTATCATTCAAAACAGTCTTCCAAAGGGTGGAGAATGGTATACTGACCCGGATGGCAAGAAATATGTTTATGTTGTATTTTGGACTCGAATAACCAATGAAACAGTTAATCCTATTGAATTTGCAATTGATTTTCCTGCAGATTCCTTTGAGTTTCCATCTTCATCCGGCAACTTTATGAAATTACGTATTCCTTCCGACACAATGATAATTGATAAAGAACCCTTGTTTAGTTATGGTATGCCAATAAAATCTTTTTTAGATACCTGCATCAATAAATCATATCCATTGAAAAGGACAATAAATTCAAAAGAATCAACTGCTTTTTATGTTGTATTGCTTTCTGATAAAGGAGTAAATGGTGTATTGCGAACAGGGCTTAGCTTAAAAGAGCAAAATCTTTTTTATAAAATCTCAGCGTACAAAAGTAAACCCGAACATCCGTTAATGGAAGAGAAAGAAATTAATTGCGGTAGTATTAATTTAAAAAACTTAGTGCGGCAGAAATAAAACAACGCCGATGTACAATTTTTTTATATTCAACCTAAGTTTACTACTTTTATGCTTTCGTAATAGGGCTTTTTCGATATTAATAATAGGGAATTTCTGTTGCAGTGGCAATCGACTTATTTTTCGACAAAATTGTTAATCTTAATTTAAACAATGAAAAAAAAACATCTGAAAACTAAGATTTATATACTTTTGACAATGATACTTTTATATGCTTCATGCAATGGGCAAACAGAAACAAAATTGCCGAATAATAATGACAGGTTACAAAAAAACATTACCAATGGACAATCAAAGATACCAAAACCAAAGGATTCAAACAGTAGAGCAATAATTGATTTTGGTATTCAGGATAAGTTTGGAAATTTTTGGTTTGGGAGTAACGGCGACGGACTTTATCGATATGATGGAAAAGCATTTTTTAGATATTCAACGAAAGAAGGATTGAACAGCGATATCATTTACTCAATTATTGAAGATAAAGCCGGGAATATTTGGGTTGGGACAAAAAAAGGATTAAATCGTTTAGATGGCGATAAATTTGTAAGCATACCAATAGTTTTGAATTATAATGCTTTATTGTTTTCAAACAATACGAATAGGAATATTCCATCAGCAGAAAATGCAGTATGGTGTATGATGCAAGATAAATATGGAATAATTTGGTTCGGAACAGACGATGGTGTATTTTGTTATAACGGAACTGAATTTACCGGTTTTTTAAATAATCAAAATGTAATTAATAAAGACAGCTTAAACCTCAAAGGAATATTTTCAATTTTAGAAGTGAAAAATGGAAACATTTGGTTTGCGGAATGTGCCGGTGAAGGTGTTTCATGTTTTGATGGAAAGACCCTAACCAATATTATTCCCTATAAAGAAATTGGACGAACAGACCGAATAATAGAAGATAAACAAAACAATCTGTGGTTTGCTACTGCTTTTAAAGGAGTAGGTAAATATGACGGAAAAACTTATACTCAAAATATTTTTAAAGACCAACATCTAAATGGTTCATACAATATTTTAGAAGATAAAAACGAAAATATCTGGTTTGACACCCAAGATGGATTGGGATTTTATGATGGCAAAACACTCCATGTTTTAACCGAAAAAGAAGGAACGGTTGTTAAAGATTTTATTCCTGTTCTTTTGGACAAAGCCGGAAATTTGTGGTTTAGCAGCAAAGGAATGAAGTTATATAAATATGACGGGAAAACCTTTGCAAATTATTCGGAAGAGTAAACCCGGAAAGCTAATGAATTGGAGAGAAAAACGGATGCAGGCAACCATCTTAAAATCATTCACCAAAAACATTAAACTGTTTACAAAATGAAAATACATTCAACTAATTATTACAATACGTTTATTGAAATAGCCGACGATTGCCCTATTTCGAATGGAGAAATTCCGCCAATAAAATCGGAAACAAAAACCGTTGCAAACATTCAGTTCGAAATGGTTCGTAATTATCCGTACAAGTTTACCTCCGACGACATTTTATTTCAAGTATTTGCTCTCAAAAATGATTTGATAGAAAGCGAATATAAAGAAGCAAGAGAAAAATTCTTTTCGAAAGGACAGGCTTGTTTTCGTGCTTCGCCCTTAACAAAACGATATGGCTGGGGCGTACACTATAACGACGACGGAAAAATGGCAATTTATGGAGCAGACAGCCCCGAGTACGAGAAATTTTCGAACGACAAAACATTGAAAATTATTAAAGCAATGAAATCGAGCAAGTAAAATGAAATCGGAATTTTTTTCTATTGCTAACAGTGGTCAGACAAACAGGCAATCAACATAAAATTAACAAATCAAAAAATATGCAAAGCATAAAATTTTCAAAAATAAAAGCCTATACGGTAGGTTTGGTAACATTTTTAATCTTAGGCTTCCTTACCTGGGAGCATTTTCATGGTGGTGTTGTTAGCCATCATATCCTGCAACAAAAAGTCCTTCCTTCAATATCAAATTGGTGGGGCGGAATACTGTTGCCTGTTCTTACTTGGTTTCTTTTGAGCAGAACAGAAAAGAGACTCGATAAA
>JAIFNC010000247.1 GCA_020047935.1 Bacteroidota bacterium | reverse complement strand
TTTCAACCAATTAAACTACGAATAACCCCGAGTAAAAAACTCGGGGTTTTTGTTTGCATAAGGTTAAAAATAGTAGGTTTCCGGTTCGGTTATTGAACAGCTGAATGCTAATTAATTATACGTAGAAATAGCACATGCCCGACAAATCGCAAACCTAGTTGTTCGTACTTTATTAGAAATCGACTTTTTCAACTGTTTTGAGTGCCGTAGGTTCGACCTATAAACACAATTACAGCTATAAAGTACTCGCAACTACGGCGCTTAATTACTGATAAAATACTTCCTATTAATGGCACGCACCTAAAAGCGCTAAAAACCATACCGATTATCGAAGTCTATTAGTTTACAACGCTAAGTTTTTGAACTGCGAAGTAGGCAGCGAAGCAAACTATAGAGGTTGTAAAGCTTTGGCAATTATTAATTTTTATTACTTACACATTACAAACTTTAAAATAGGGTGCAATTTTCACGTTTCTGCCCTATTCAATGCTTTTGCAATGTGAAGCATTTGAATTTAAGCCGCACGGGTTGTATTAAGTCAAGCTCAGCAACCACAGCCGGTAGCTATTCACATTCAAACTCTTCGAGGTTAAAGAAAAGTTAAAAATTTAACTTCGGATTGAATTAAATAAACTGAATAAAAATTAAGTAATGCAATGTCAATGTCGTATAATTAAGAAATGGAACGCTTATTAGGCTGATGTAAGCAACGCGGATGCACACAGATTTTTATTAAAATTAGCGTTTATCCGCGTTTGTAAATCTACTAAATCTTCGTTCCAATTCATTTGCTACCTTAACTTAACGACATTGTATGCTATGTTGCTATTTGTCTAGTTAGTTTTGTACATTATTCTTCAGCTATTTTCGAAATAAATTCTTTTACAAAGGTTTCCCAAGGCACCGTTTTGTATTTTTCGGAGCCAATAAATTGTAAAAACGAACTCATGGTTTTTGGGCTTAAATAGTTCTGCACCTTGGTAATGGCTTGGTTTTTCTCATCAATAAATACAAAAGTTGGAAAGTAAATACGATCGCCGGTAACTGCAAAATTTACCGTAAACAAATGAAACGGATGTTGTTGCCGCGGATTATTAAGCATGGCACCGTTAAAATTAATAGAATCGGTACTTTGCGCATCGAAACGCACCGGATAAAAAGTTGTATTCAAATAATCGGCTACTTCGGGGTGTCGGTAGGTGGTTCGTTCCATAACCTTGTTGGTTATGGTCCAATTGGCATAAATATCGACAAAAATTTTCTTCGGTACTTTTTTATTCAATTCCAATGCTTCGGCAAGGGTATACCACTTAACCACTCCGGTGGTATCGAATTTGTGTTCGGCAGGAATTTTAGCCAAATCGTCTTTAAAAGCTTGACTAAAAGTATATTTAAAATATTTTTCAAAATTCACAAAATTCGATGATTCATGAATTCTTTCGGCAAAAAAGTACAAAATTGTTTCTTGTGCTTTTATATCCTTGTAGCCCGGCACAACGTATTTTTTGTTATTCAAGTCGAAATAAACAATCGACGGATACGACATTTGCCCATCGAGCCATTCAATGGCCAAATCGTGTGTAGGTTGCTTTCCAACGCCTTTATTTACATAGGTTTTGCCATTCCACTGAACCGTATCGAAGCCTTCGGCGTTAAATTTTATGGGGTAAAAATTTGTGTTAATGTAGTTTGCCAATTGTTGGTTGCTAAAAGTGGTTTTCGACATATGTTTACACCATCCGCACCAATCGGTATATACATCAATCATTAAGTACCGAGGCTCTTTTTTGTTAAGTTCCATTGCTTTTTCAAGCGTTAGCCAATTTACCAAATCGGTTTCTTGCGCACCGGCTATTTCGAAACCGACTAAAAGAAGCGCAATTAAAGCTATTTTTTTTAACATGAGATTATTTTAATTTTGATTACGATAAATTTCATTTTCAATAACGAAAAAACGATGTTTTGATTTTGTGTTTAAATGTAAAAATACGAAACTTATTAACGCTAAATAACAGCATACTATCGGATAAATCCGTTTTCTATTTTAAGAACTGAAATTCCGTTTTTTAAATCGAAATTTGCCTTTCCTCCAAATTTAACAGGAGTTTCTGCAGAAATTTCGTAGCCGGATGCGTCAAAAGTTTCGTAACCAAAAAATCGGCGCAAATCGCCTAAGTCTTCAATAATGCCGTTGTAAATAAACCCTTTTTCGTTTTCGGCGTTTTGCTCGAATCGTTTAATACCTATGTCTGTTCTACAACCTAAATAAGTGGCATTTTTAATCAGCAAATCGAACAATAGTTTTCCATTTTCGGGAATGGCATCGTAGGTTTCTTTTTTTTCTGAAAGGTAGGTTTCTGAAGCAATGGCGTTTAATCCGGCAAGTAAGGCAACAAAATTCATTTCGCGAGCTACTTGTTTTTCGGGGTCGTTGTAGTATCCTCCCGATTCGATTAAAATGGTCGAAATACCAAATTTTTGCAAATTGTCGCCAAATGCCGAAGGATAAAATTCGTCGGAATATTTTGCAACACAATTAGGTATAAGCGGTTGCAATGCTTGGTTCATTGACGAAATAACTTGCATTGAGCGCAATCGTTTAGCATCGGTTTCGCGGTGCACATTATATGAAGGCGCCAAAAACGAAATGGTTGCCGGTTTTTCGGTGTTGCTCACGGTGTAGTAAGTTTCTTGGTCGTGCAGGTTAAAACCGAATTTGGGTGCAAAGCTTGTAAGCTCGTGCATAAGCAGTTGTGCTTCAGGAGTGCTTAGTGCTACGGCATCGCGGTTTATATCAATTTCAGCAGCATTGCGCCTTTGGTAAAGGTTGCAACCATCCGGATTAACCAACGGAATTATAAGTATTTCAAGCTTTTCAGCCCAAAATTTGTAGGTTTCTGCAGCGGCATCGCTTTGCAAAAAGTTGAATAAATCGAAAATTGCTGCCGTGGCGGTTGGTTCGTTGCCGTGCATTTGGGTCCAAAGGGCTACTTTGGTTGCTCCGTTGCCAAATTTAATGCGGTAAATATTCTGATTTTGAAGCGATTGACCGCACATTTCGACCTTAAAAAAAGTTTCGGGCAATTGGTCGATTAGGTTATGAACTTCGAACGCTTTGAATCGTTTATGATTTAGCGAATGTTCTTTAATTTGCTTGTAACCGGCGTGTTGTTCGGTTTTCGTATTATGGTTCATACAATGTTAAATTTCTGTATCGGGTTATCAAAACGAACCCGTCCGGACTGTAAGTTACAATCGGACGGGCGTATATGTTTTTCACGGTGAATTATTTACTTCGTCGACGCTCCGAAAATTCGATAAGTTTACGCAGCGAATCGTGCAATAGCATGAAATAAAGGAGAATAGATGTTAGCCACATGAACATAATGTTGTAGTAGAACGTGTCGATATAAAACCAAGCTATTTTTTTAACAGGCGAATAAAAATGTGCACGACCTGTTCTATTAATCGGATAAGTGTAAATTGGGTCTTTCAATCGAACAATACGCTTTTCATATTCCTTTACTTTACTTATCTCATTTTTATTAAGCACAATTTCTGCCAACCGTTTGTTCGAATAATCTTCCTTCAGCTTTACCAAATCGTACTCGCCGCCAAATTTCGACGAAAGTTTCTGGAACCGCTCATCCTTTAGCGTGTTGGCATGTTGGTTCAGTTTATTGTAATATTTTTTAACGTCGTATAAATAATATTTTACTTGTTCGCCTATGGCGTTATTAAAATCTTTTGGGTTGATTTTATCCAATTGTGTACACTGAATTTTAGGCAATTGCTTATTCAAAATCGAAATTTCGTTATGCACAAGTTCCAAGTAACTAACTACTTTTTCAGGCGAAGTTTTCTGGTTGATGTAATTAAGCGCCATGTCGATACGCGATTCGAGCTCCGGAACTAAATAAATTGCCTTAAACGAAGCATCGCTCATTTCTTTGTCGTACTGGTAAAAAAGACGGTCGTACTTATTGTTTTTAAATTGTTGAACAGCAAGCGCTTCGTATGCCCAGCGCGAAGTCATAACATCGCCTATTACCGGTACATATAGCGGATTGGTTACACTTTTATGCAATCGGTTAAAGTTAACTATTACCCCACTTAACGAAAGTTGCGGAACTAAAATAAACGGTATTAAAATATAAATGGTAACCACCGAATTGAGTGCCGATGAAATATTCAAGCCTAAAATATTGGCAAACGCCGAGGTTGAAAACAAAATTGCCCAGTAAGCCAAGGTCATGCCGTGAATACCTAAAATCCAGTTGCCAATAATTGCGTACGACAGCATTTGTACTGCCGATAGCGCAAAAAGGAATACGATTTTAGAATTCAAATAACTCATACGACTTAAATTAAGAAAGGCTTCCCTTTTCAAAATTTTACGGTCGCGAATAATTTCTTCGGCACTTACCGTTAAGCCCAAAAAAAGTGCAACAATAACCGACATAAACAAATACGCCGGAATATTTTCGTTTTCAGCAAAAATATAGGCATTTGAGTTGGCGGCGGTACCGGCAATATATTTGGTAAAATAGCCTAAAACTACCGCCAGTATGGGCGCTTCGAGCAAATTGATAAGCAGATATTGCTTGTTGGTAATTTTAGATAAAAAATTCCTTAAACCGAATATTTTAAGTTGTTTTAGCCGATTCGGAACCTTAAAATTATTTTTCGGCAACTCGTTGGTAGTTTCTTTGGGCGTAAATTTCGAATCGATATTTGCTTTATAAAGCTCGTACCATTCTTCCGGTGTGCGTTTTCGGCTTTTGGTAAATTTACCAAAGGCATTTACTACCTTAGCTTCAAGAATTTGAAGTATTTGTTCGGGGTTTACGTTGCCGCAAGTTATACATTCGCTTTCGTCGGCATTTACGTGGCCGCTTTGTGTTTTAAAATATACCACCGCATCGGCAGGGTTTCCGTAATAAACCGGATGTCCGCCTTTGTCCATTACCAATAACTTATCGAACATTTTAAAAATATCCGACGAGGGCTGGTGTATATTTACAATTACCAACCGTCCTTTAAGTGTCTGTTCCTTAAGCAACGACATAACCATATCCGAATCCTGCGACGATAAACCTGAGGTAGGCTCATCCACAATTAAAATAGAGGGTTCGCGAATTAGTTCAAGGGCTATATTTAATCGTTTACGTTGTCCGCCCGAAATAAATTTGTTTAGCGGGTCGCCAACAGTAAGGTGCATTATTCCATCCAAATCTAAATCGGATAAGGTTCTGAGAACCAGTTTTTTGATTTGCATTTCGGTAAGCTCGCTAAAACATAACTTGGCATTAAAATACAAGTTACGAAATACCGAAAGTTCTTCAATTAACAAATCGTCTTGCGGCACAAAACCAATAACGCCTTCCAATTTCGATTTATCTTTGTGCAAATCGAAACCGTTTATGGTTATAGAACCGCCATTTAGTGGTAAACTTCCGTTAAAAACGCTTAATAAAGTCGATTTTCCTACACCGCTGCCGCCCATAATTCCAACCAACCGACCCGATTCTTCATAAAAACTGAATTTCTGAATACCGTTTGTACTGCCATTGAATTTAAATTCAATATCGGTTGCGCTAAAAACTACTTGCGAACTAATGCGTGCGGTAATAAAAATATTCGAAATATCGGAGTAGTAAACTGAACCAAACTTGGTACTTTTAATTACCGAACCGTTATCGAGCACATACAACTGGTTGGGCACAATGTTAATACCGTTTAAGTATGCGGCATCGGTACCATCGTATTTAAAGAAAAAGGTATGTGTACTTTCAACAAAAAGAATATAAATATGACCTTGCAACCCTTTACGGAACAAATGTTTAGGTTTTGGTGCAACAAAATGGTCGTGGTCAATGTGCGCCGGCTTTAAATTTTCAAGAATTTCCTGATCATTAATTATGAGCACTTTAGTAGGGTCAGAAAGTAAATTTGTATCGTTTTCGAGCACAAAACTGCGAATATTGTTGTATTCTTTTTCTTCAACATTAAAGGTATCGGCTACGGTTTTTATAAAATCGAGTTCTTTGTCGGTAATGGTTTCGCCTTGTTTTATAAACTCTAACAGCCTGAACAATACCAGTATTTTTTCTTTCTGCTGAAGTGCTTCGTTTATTTCGTTGCAAATAAGCAACACCTTAACCGAATTAAGCGAAGTTTGTTTTTTAACCTTATTTTCTTGCCCATCTTCCGATTTGGTTTTTCGATGGTGCATTTCAATGTACTCATCGAACAAATTCAAATATTCATCCACCAATTCTTTGTTTAGTTGCCTATCGAGATAATTGGCAACTATAGTGCGCGAATTGTTGTTTAACCCTTGTTTATTTACGTTGGCAACTATAGCAAACAGTCGCATAAGTGCCTTTAAAATCGATTCGTTCATAACCTAAACTGTTTAGGATTGTGCAAAATATTCGCCTAAGATACAAAAAGCCCTCAAGATTTTCATACTTGAGGGCTTTTTTCTTTGAAAAAAATTGTTAAATCAATTTTGACCTTACCGATTCAACCACTTTTGCAAGTTCTTTAACTTGTGCATCGTTTAGTTGGGCGTTTCCGGCAGTTTTATCGAAAACAACTTTTATTTTGGTTAGTTCGGCAATTAATTCGGCAACCGAAGAGTTGTCGGAATAAGTTTGCATTAGGCTTAAAAGCTGTTCGGTAACCGCTTTTTGTGCCGAAATGCCATCAATAATATTTTTTGTGTCTCCGGCTATAAGGTATATTTGCGTAGCAATATAAATACCTTCAATATAACCGCCTGCCAATACCATAACCGAAATTGCGCCTTTCGAATTGTTGTTTAAATAATCGAATGTTCCGTAGAAAGTATCCGAAATAATTAAATGCAACGAATCTTTGTTTTCAATATTTGATTCAATTCGTTTAATTATCGATTCTTCGAAAACACCTGCAATACCAAGCGATTCGGTAAGCTGGCGACTGCAATTCATGAAAATTTGAGTTTCTTGAGTTCTGTTGTAGGTGGCTGCATAGCTTAAATCGGCGCCATAAATACCCAAATTAACAGCTTGTTCTTTTTCAGTTAAATATTTGCCAACATTTTCCGAAGAGTTCGACATGTCGAAAATATAACTTGCGCCTGCTTCATCGAGCATACGAGTAATTTCGAACGGAGTAGGAAGCGGATATTCAACCGAATATTTTTGCGCTTTAACCATGGTAGTTGTATCTTGTTCGGCCGATTCGTTGCTGCCGCCTGCACAACTTGCCAAAAATAGTGCGGCAACCAGAGCCATTGCACCAACTTTTTGTATCATTTTCATAATTCTGAGGTTTGTTAAATATGTATACTTTTAAAATTAATTGCTTTTTATAAAACTACGGTACAAATATAGAAAGTTAGCTTCAATACCATAAATTTTTTGCACTGTTTTTACAAAAATATGAATTTATTTATTTTTGGTGAAAATTACATGAACCTAAATAATTTGTAATCAGTGCAAAAATAAAGTTTACCGGTATTGCAAGTTCAATGCTTTATAGTTTATTTTATGGTATAATCGAAATTAACCAATTCGATAAATTCGCGAACTCGTTGGTAAATAATGTCATTATTTAAATCGAGCAGTTTTTCGGTGCCAAATTTTTCGACGCAAAACGAAGCCATTGCCGAGCCCATTATTATTGCGTTTTTAAGGTCGGCAAATTCAGTACTGTTTACTTTTGCCAAATAACCGATAAAACCACCTGCAAACGTGTCGCCGGCGCCCGTTGGGTCAAAAACTTCTTCCAAAGGCAGCGCAGGAGCATAAAATTGTTTTCCTTCGCCAAATAACAAGGCACCGTGTTCGCCCTTTTTAATAATTACGTATTTGGGCCCCATGCCTAAAATTATTCCGGCAGCTACTTTAAGCGAATACTGACCGGAAAGTTGGCGTGCTTCTTCGTCATTTATTATTAATACATCAACCTTCGAAATGGTTTTTTTCAAATCGTCCATGCATATATTCATCCAAAAATTCATGGTGTCCATGGCAATTAGTTTCGGACGTTTTTTCATACGTTCAATAACCTGAAGCTGTACTTGAGGCGACAGGTTTCCAAGCATTAAAAAATCGGCGTTGGCATATTCGGCAGGTACTATGGGGTCAAAATTTTCCAAAACGTTTAATTCGGTAACCAAGGTATCGCGCGAATTCATATCGTTCTTATATTTTCCCGACCAAAAAAACGATTTTTCGCCTTTTTTAATTTGAAGACCTTTGGTGTCGATATTTTTCGATTCCAAAAGTTTAATATATTCTGCCGGAAAATCGTCGCCTACTACCGAAATTAAATTAACTTCGGAGGCAAAGTAAGAGGCTGATAAAGAAATATATGTACCTGCACCGCCAATAATTTTATCGGTTTTTCCGAAGGGGGTTTCTATGGCATCAAAATGCAAAGATATTGCATATTTTAGAAATATGCTATACATTTGCAGCGCGAAATCAGAAAAACGATAACGCAGACATAAAATTCCTCCTTAGCTCTTTGGTTAGAGCATCCCGATTGAAAATCGGGAGGGTCCTAGGTTCAAGTCCTAGAGGGGGAGCAAAAAGGAATAAAATTCCTCCTTTGCCGGTTGGTGAAAAAAGGGTAACGTTCTTAAAATAAATTCCTCCTTAGCTCAGTTGGTTAGAGCATCCCGATTGAAAATCGGGAGGGTTCTAGGTTCAAGAGAAAAAAGGGAAACGTTCTTAAAATAAATTCCTCCTTAGC
>JAIFNC010000333.1 GCA_020047935.1 Bacteroidota bacterium | reverse complement strand
AGTGTTTTGCCCGATGAAAAAAGTGGTTATATAATGTTTTGGTCCGAATTTGAATCGCACAGGTCTGTTGGAAATTCGCAGTTTGTTGAAGACCAAACCATGCTTGAACCATCCAATGCAGTTTTTGGAAAAAGAGGTAATTTTAACAATTGGGATAATGGCGGCTCGTGGCTAATGTCGGTATTTCGCAAAGAAGGCAATCAGTTTATTGGGTTTTACCATGCCGAAGATCATTGGTATCCGCACACCGATAACGACATAGCTTGGAAATCGCTTGCAGTAACCTACTCAACCGATGCCGGTAAAACATGGGCCATAGGAAAGCAGATTATAACCAGCCCTTCTGCAAAACCTTCAGCACCCACTTGGGGCGGTTCGGGCGATTGCTGCGTAGTTTGGGATCATATAAACAAACGATGGATGTGTTATTATCAGGAAAACTGGATTTTAATGGCCGTTTCCACCGATCCGAATGGCGCTCCCGGAACTTGGAAAAAATACTACAATGGTGCTTTCACATCCGACGGACTCGGCGGACAGCATTCGAAACTACCCGGATTAGAAAATGCAGCCGGCGGAAACCCGTCTGTTCATTGGAACACCTATTTGCAAAAATGGGTAATGGTATGGCATGGCTGGGCTCCTGCGGTTATTTACATTGCTTCAAGTGCCGACGGTATAACTTGGGATACGCCTCAGAGTATTATCTCTTCAGAAATAGTTTCCGGCGGCAAAACTTGGTACCCTACAATTATAGGCAATACCGATGTTGAAGCCGGACAAATTGCAAAAATCTATTATGCCGATATTACGAATAACTTTTCATCCAGGGTATTTCGTTCGCGAACCATTACGTTTCTCGATTCCAACAATACTGCATCGGCAATTGCACAAATAGACCAACCCTTGAATGGCAGTACCATAACCATGAATATGCAGGAAATTAAAGCCGGCATTAAAAATATTAAAGCTGCAATTTCAAAAGCAGAGTTTTATGTAAATGGCGCCTTGGTAGGTACCGATAGTTCATTTCCATATAAAATTAAATGGCAACCGGCTGCTAAAGGCAATTATACATTGAAAGTTGTTTTCACCGATAAAAATGGAACTATCATTGAAACAGCTACCATTAACACACTTGCAGATTCTAACACAAGGGTAAAGGAAATTGATGATGAAAACTTTTTGTTATACCCTTGTCCTGCAAGCGATTATATTGTATTGGATAAGTTACCGATAGGAAAAAAGGTAATTCAAATTTACAATAGCAATCAGCAACTTATTTTCGAAACTATTTCTTTCGACCAAATGAAGAACTTGAATATTTCTGAATTTGCAAAAGGAATGTATATACTTAAAATCCTGACAGACAAAAGCGTTTTAAGCAGGAAAATTATTAAGCAGTAATTATTATTCTAAAGTATGTATTAATGAAAAGTACAAATAAATTTTACATTGCAGTTTTAATAGTAACTGTGTTATGTAATGCATGTGCCTTTCAATCGAATAAGCAAGAAAAATATTTGATTGAACCGGGGGGCGGTGATTATACACCAAAAATTTTTGAAATATTAAAAAATACCATCGAATTCCCAATTTATATTGAATTTAAGCCCGGCGAGTATAATTTTTATCCGGAAACGGCCTATGAAAAATACCTTAAAGTTTCAAACAACGATAATGGCTTACGAAAAATTATTTTTGCAATTGAAAACAAACAACATGTACACATAAATGGAAATGGTGCAACACTTAAATTTCATGGAAGTGTTATTCCGTTTCTCGTAGAAAATTCGGACAATGTAAGCATTGAAAACCTGAATATTGAATATGATTCTCCGTTTGACTTTGAAGGCATAGTGGTAAATAACAACGAAAAAGATAAAACCTTCGATTTAAAGGTTCATAGCGAAAATTCCTTCAGAATAAAAGATGATATTTTGTATTTTAAAGGCTACGACTGGGAAATGGGCTTAGGGGAAAATATTGTGTATAATTCTAAAACAAAATCGCCTGAGTACTTTACTGCAAAATACGAGCACGATTGGCATGGCCATTTTCTGAAAGCCAAAGCGCTTGATAGCAGTGTTGTAAGGTTTTCAAATATACATTCAGCCAAGGTTCCGCCGGTAGGTTCTATTTATGTCGACAAAGGGCCGCATGGCTCGAACCGAAATTATCCCGGATTCAGAATTAATAAATCGAAAAACGTTGCGCTACGCAACATCAATGTATATCATTCCGGCGCTATGGCATTAATTGCAGAGAAAACGGAAAACGTGTCGCTTTACAAGTTCAATGTGCTTTTAAAACAAGGTTCATCGCGAATGATATCGGCAAACGCTGATGCAACGCATTTTATTAATTGCAAAGGCGAAATTAAATTTGACAGTTGCCGCTTTGAAAATATGCTTGATGATGCCACGAACGTTCACGGCACTTATATGCTATGCGATAAAATGATCGATTCTGTTACTGTTGCATTGAAATTTGGACATTTCCAGCAGCAAGGCTTCGATTTTGCCGAAAAGGGCGATACCTTGCGGTTTATTGACAGAGCCAATATTTTACAGGTTTTCAACGGCATTGTAAAGAAAGTTGAAATGGTAAATGAAAACTACTACCTGGTAAGCTTGCAAAAGGCAATGAAAAACTGCTCGGTAAAACAAAACCGTGCACGAAGTTTACTTATTTCAACCTCAAAATCGGTACTTATCGAGAACAGCTATTTTGCGTCGATGATGGCGGGCATAAGAATTTGCGGCGATGCAAATTACTGGTTTGAGTCCGGTCCGGTGTCAAGCGTTATAATTAGAGGAAATACGTTTGAAGACCTTGGAGTAGGTGGGCATAATCCGCAAGCCATACTTCAAATTGACCCTATAATTCATAAAATACACCGAAAAGATGGTTATTACCATAAAAACATTGTATTTGAAAATAATACCGTTAAAACCTTCGACCCGCTTATTATTTATGCATTAAGCGTAGATGGGTTAATTATAAGGAACAATACGATAATTCAAACCAACACTTTTCCTCAAATTTTCAGCGAATTATCGCAATTCGATATTCAAAACTGTATAAATGTGAAAATTGAAGGAAATGTATATAAAGGTGATAATGAAGCAACAATAAGTGCTATTGAATGCAACAATATAGCTATTAAACCTTTGCAAAAAGGCTTTGCAAAGGAAACAGTTAAAAACCCAAATAAATATTTTTACCAAAATTAAGAAATAAAAGCATTGTCAATTTTGCCTTTTATATGAAAGTTCACAGATTCAAAATAGAGTAAATTGTTAGAGTTTAAGTTAGAGTTTAAGTGTAAATGGTTGTGTGTGTTAAAAAGGCGGTATTTAGCAATAAAGCCGCCTTTTCTTAATTTACATTTTGGGTAAGTTTCAACTTCACCTTAAACTTTTTCAAAATTATTGAATAGAAATTATTATTACCAACTAAAATATAAAATCATGATAAATAAATTATTAGTTACATTAAGCTTAATCGTTATTCCTTTAGTTGCAATTTCTCAACAAACAAAAAAAGAAACTTTCCGACTGTTCTTTCTTGGTGGGCAATCGAATATGGAAGGGCATGGACTAAATTCCGAATTACCCGACAGTCTGCGCGCCGAATTCAAAAATGTATGGATTTTTAATGGTTTTCCGGCAGCCGATGAAGACAAAAATGGCGGCTTAGGTAAATGGGAAAAACTGAAATCGGGCAACGGTGCCGGATTCTTTTCCGATGGCAAAAACAACAAGCTGTCGGCAAAGTTTGGTATTGAACTTTCGTTTGCAAAAAGATTGCAAGAATTATATCCCAACGATAAAATTGCCCTGATAAAATACGCCAGAGGTGGCTCTTCAATTGATAGCTCGGCAGCGCGTGAGTATGGTTCTTGGGAATTTGATTATAAAGGAATAGCCGGCATGAACCAATTCGACCATTTTTTAACCACCGTAAATGGCGCATTACAATCGCGAGACATTGATGGAAACGGGGTGGAGGATGAATTAATTCCGCAAGGTATTATTTGGATGCAGGGCGAAAGCGATGCAATTACTGAACCGGTTGCACTCAGGTATTACGACAATTTAAAACGCTTAATGGATTTAATAAGAGCTACCTTCCGCATAAATGATTTACCGGTTGTAATTGGTAAAATATCGGATTCGGGACTGGATAATAATGGTAAAACATGGCCTTACGGCGAACAGGTACAATATGCGCAGGAAAAATATGTAAAAACCGACCGAAAGGCAGCCATTGTAAGAAGTACCATGTTTTATAAATATTCCGACCCGTGGCACTACGATAGCACCGGCTACATAGATTTGGGTAAAAAATTTGCCGAAGCTGTTTTTCAAATCAATAAATAGCATTATGAAAGGCTTTAAAATCAAACTGTTAAAACTATTATCATTATTCGTACTTTGGTCGCAGACTTTGTTAGCTCAGGAATTCAATCTTAGTAATTACCTTAAAAAGGGCGAAAAAGATGCAACTTTATCAGTATTTACCATGTTGCAAGATGCCGCCAAACACAAAAACAGCAAAGTAATTATCGAAAAAGGAACTTATCATTTTTATCCCGAAAAAGCTTACGAGCAGTATTGTTTTGTAACAAACCACGATAACAGTATGCGACGAATAGCTTTTAATATCAAAAACTTCGATGGCTTAACCATCGAAGCCAACGATGCTAAGTTTATTTTTCATGGGGTAATGATGCCTTTTAATATCGAAAATTCGAAAAATATTGATATATCGGGCTTTACTATTGATTGGCACCTGCCATTGCATGGCGAAGGAATTATTGAAGCAACCGACACCGCTAACAAAACTTTCGACCTCAGATTGGCCGATAATATGCCCTATACCATTCGGAACGAGCAACTTATTTTTATTAAAGAAGGATTTGAACACGATTTAAACCATGCCATTTTATTCGACCCCAAGCGCAAAGCAGTGGCATACCAAACCAACAAATACACACCGCTTAAAATGATTAATCAGGTCGAAATACGGAATAAAGAAAAGTTCGACTTTTATAATTATATCGATTTTCGAATTCCGGAATATGAATCACAAAATCAGGAATATTCGATAAAAGCAAAAGAAATTGCACACGGATTAGTAAGAATTTCCGGAAGCGAGCTGCCGCCTCCGCCTGTGGGAATGGTGTTGGTTTGCAAAGGGCAATTCGGAAAAGACAGAATTGCCAATGCTTTCCACATTAATAAAAGCAGCCAAGTTAAACTTCATAACCTTACTATTCACTATGCCGGAGGAATGGGAATTTTGGGCGAGCGCAGCGAGGATATTACGCTCGAAGGGATAAATATCCTAGCCAACCCGAGCAAAAACCTAATGGTATCGACAACTGCCGATGCTGCCCATTTTGCCGGTTGCAAAGGCAACATTGTAATCAATAACTGTAATTTCCGGCATCAGCTGGACGATGCGGTGAATATTCATGGCGCGTATGTAATTGTTGAAGATATACTTGCTCCCGATAAAATAGGGGTACGGATAGGGCACTTTCAGCAAGCCGGCTTCCAATTTGCCGACCTGGGCGATACCATAGGATTTATTATAAATGAAAAATTGGCCGATGTTGAATTCAAAGCTACCGTCAAATCGTGTTTTCAGTTAAATCAGCATTATTATATTATTACACTTAACGAGGCTGTTACCCAAAAACTTGGCAAAGGTTTTATTGTTGAAAACCTGGATTGGTATCCTGAAGTTTCAATTACAAATTGTCAATTCGCCGACAACCGTGCCAGAGGACTTTTGTTAAAATCGCCAAAGAAAACCATTATTAAAAACAATTATTTCAGCAACATGATGCAGGCATTGCTTATAAGTGGCGGCATAAACAATTGGTGGTACGAATCGGGCGGTGCGCAGGATTTGCTGATTGAAGGCAACACCATTGGCGATTGTAATTACGATGGCGAAAAAAGACCTGTGATAAGTATTGGTGGCAAATGGGAAAACAATGGGCGGATGTTGGGGAAAATAGTTATCAACAACAATACATTCAATAATTTCAATCCTTCCATTATAAAAGCTACCGGTGTGCGGCAATTGGAAATAACAAATAACAGCATTACGAACTCAAAAACTTTTCCTGCCCTTGAGCCCGATGCTTTTGTTTTCGACATAAAAGGAGTTGAAACCTTAACGACTCAAAATACAAAAATTAGCAACGGTTTTAAGAATAAGCTTAAAACTGAAGCCGTGAAAAATACATTTTCGGATATTAAGTAGCATCTGCCTGCGAATGCTTTGAACCTTGAATTTAGTAAAACCAAAGAACAATAAATTGTACTATAAAACACAACTTTTTGTTCTTTGGTTTTAATTTAGAAATGCAATTTTACAGCGCCTTGTTGCCTGATGAACAATTTATGGCAACTATTTTTACCATATACATGTTCGAGCGTTGAAATATATTTATCGATTAAAAAACCGGGAACAAATGCCTGAATTGTGCCTGCAAATCCACCTCCGTGTACTCGCCAAGCACCATGATTTTTCAATACAAGTTCGCTAAGTGCAAGCGCCAACGATAAGCCTTGTTCTTTTACATTGTGTACCGGAAAAATGTTCTGATTGTACATAAACGAACTGTAACCCGATTCAATAACATAATTTAAGAATGTACGAAAATCGTTATTTTCAAGCGACTCAACTTGTTTAACAACTCTGGCATTATCGCCCTGAAAATGCAGCGAACGTAAAATAGCTCTGTCGCCGGTGGTTTCGCGCAGCAACGGAATTGCTTCAATTATTTGTTCTGTTGAAAGTTCGCGCAACACTTCGGCACCCAGTTTTTTTGCAACCAATTTCATTTCAACGGGCAACGAGGCGTATTCGTCGTTCAAATCGGCATGATTTCCGCCGGTGTCGGTTATTATAAGCGAATATCCGGTAGCTAGAAAATCGAAATTTACCTTTTTAACAACCGGTTTGCCGGGCACTTTAAAATCAATGGAAACCAAACCGCCTACAGCGCAAGCGGTTTGGTCCATTAATCCGCAAGGTTTTCCAAAATAGTTGTTTTCAGCATACTGTCCAATCATTGCGTTTACAATTGGCGTTATTGTTCCGTTATTAAATAACTGATTAAAAATTTCGCCAATTAAAACTTCGAATGATGCCGATGAGCTTAATCCTGAACCTTTGGGAACTTCACCATCAATTACGGCATTAAATCCGCCGGTTTTATAGCCAAGTTCTTTTAGCCGGGCACTTATACCGCGAACCAAGGCTTTCGAAGTAAATTTTTCTTCTTCAATAATTTCCGTTATTGATAAATCGATTACGGCATCCGGATAGCCTGCTGATTGAATTACTACAGTATTGCTGTTATTACTTTCAACAACCGCAATATTATCGATATTAACGGCACCTGCCAACACTCTGCCAAAATTATGGTCGGTATGGTTTCCGCCAATTTCTGTTCTGCCGGGCGAGTTAAAAAACAACGGATTAACGGCATTGAATTTACTACAGAATTCGTTTAACACTCGTAAATATCGTTCCGATTGCGTTTTTAAAACAGCCTTGTTGTTACCGTACAATTCAGTAAATACTTGATTCTCGTAGTTTTTAACTTTACTTTTAATCGATTCAATTAAGCTCATTTTAATAAATATTTGAACATTATTTCTTTTTTATGTTGCTAAAAAATAGCATTATTCCGCCAAAAACCAGCATTACTATGCCAATCCATAGGTTAACGTTAATACCCAACGATTTTGTATACATAAAAGCATCGTTGTAGGTTATAAAACCATAAACTGTGAGAATTATACCAAAAAGCGAAAACATAATTCCTATTGGCAATTTTATATCTAGTCCCATTTTTTTTCCTCCTTATTTTACCAGAAAATAACTGAAAGCATTACTAAAATTAAACCCACCAGCATGGCAAGATTCGTCGGTTTATTATACCACGTTGTATCTTCTTCCGTTTCGCGCGGGGTTAATGAATAAACCAAACCAACCAGCTCTTTTTCCGATTTTAATTGTTTGGTTGAATATGAAATAACAATGGTTGTGAAAGCGGAAACAAAGCAGGCAATAATTGCCGTCCAAAAACTTTGCGCCATTTCAACCGGATAGGTATGAACCACGCCCAGCCAACCACCTTTTACAAGTGTTGTAGCTCCTTCGGGTGCTGTTAAACCGTGATGCAACAAAGCAAACAAAAATCCGAGCAGCAAACCGGTAAAAGCGGCATGTCCGGTGCTTCGTTTCCAGAACATTCCGAGGAAAATAACTGCAAAAAGCGGTGCATTTATCATTGAGAAAATGGTTTGCAGAAAATCCATAATATTACCGAATAATCCTGCAATATAAGCTGCTGCAATACTCGCTATAACACCAAATATGGTGGCCATTTTACCTACTTTAAGGTAATGCTTGTCATCGGCTTTTTTGTCTCCGCTTACCGGTCGTATGTAACTTTGATAAATATCATAAGTCCAAACTGTGTTGAAAGCCGAAACATTACCCGCCATACCCGACATAAACGAAGCCAGCAGCGCAGTAATTCCTAAACCCAGCAAACCGGCCGGATAATACTGTTTCAAAAGCATAATAATGGTATAATCGTAGTTTGGCTGGTTGGCAGCATTTAACGGTAGCGCAAAACCTTTTTCAGGCATATTCATTAATGCGAGTGCAGCAATTCCGGGAATAATAATAAGAAACGGAATAAACATTTTCGGAATAGCACCGATTAAAGGCGTATTGCGGGCAGCAAGTTTCGATTCGGCAGCCATTGCTCGCTGAACAATCAGAAAATTTGTACACCAATAGCCAAACGAAAGAACAAAACCTAAACCTACGCCAATGCCGTACCATTCAACGCCCAAAGGGTTGCTTTTTGCATCGGCGGTATATTTCCAAGTGGTAGTCCAAGTATCGGCGGCATAGCCTTTTTCGGTTACAATAGGCGCAAGTTGTTCTTCAAGTCCCGACCATCCGCCCAAGTCGGTTAAACTTAGAATTACCAAAGGTAGTAAACCGATAACAATAATAAAAAACTGAAGCACCTCGTTGTAAATAGCCGACGATAATCCGCCCATATACGTGTAAGCCAAAACAATAACTGCAGAAGCAACTAAACTTACATGAAAATTCCAGCCTAAAACACTTTCGGTAAGAATAGCCAGGGCGTACATCGAAATTCCGGAAGCAAGAATGGTCATAACTGCAAACAAAATTGCATTTAAACCCCTTGTTTTTTCATCGAATCGCATTTTCAGAAATTCCGGTACCGAACGAGCTTTCGAGCCATAATAAAAGGGCATCATAAACAAAGCGAGAAAAATCATTGCAGGAATTGCACCAATCCAATAAAAATGCGTGGTTAGCATTCCGTACTTTGCACCCGAACCGGTCATGCCCATAACTTCAAGGGCGCCTAAATTGGTCGAAATAAAAGCTAATCCGGTAACCCATGCAGGCAACGACCGTCCGGCTTCCAAAAACGCATTGGCATCTTTCATATAACGTTTTAATGTCCAGCCTATACCAAGTACAAATACAAAGTAAATCAGCAATAAAAGCCAATCTACAAAATTTAAATCGAAAAAATAATTCATATTAATGTTTTATTTTAAAATTAGAAATCTTTAACTGCCAATAATTTCGATAAAGCTTAATGGTTGCTTTTAAAATTTGCGAAACACTCGGCAACGAAGTTATAGATTTGGCAATGCTTTTGGTAACCTGAAAGTTCAAAAAATAACACTGTGTGTTCGGGCATGTTCTTATAGTTCCATTTACTGACACTCAACGCACAATTACAAAGTACAAAAGAACATAGTTCAGCTATTTTAAACCTAATCATGAAATAGAATTTATATAATGTATTGTTTTTTAGGTATTTGCTAATTTAAATTGAAGTAATGAAAATCAAGAGATTAAGTTTTTAGCCTGAATATGTTTTAAGTGCAAACAGCTTGGCGAAAATATAGTTTAAGAGGAATACATCTTGAAATCGGTTTGGTATTAGAAAGCATGTTTTTGCTAAAATTTCTAAATAAAAAACCCCTCAAAGTTCCAATAAACTTCTAAGGGGTTTTTGAAATCTGCAATTAATCAATTAATTGATGTTTAACTTGCTTACTTTTACTATTTTGTTATTGCTGTCGGATATTTTAACCACAATAATTCCTGTAGTTTCCAACGTAATTTGCTCTTGGGTACTTTTTATTGCATGTCTGGCAATTTCTTTTCCGCTTATATCAAAAATTGTAATATTTCCGCTAATTAATTCGGGCATACATTCTACAGTAACCATATTTCTGTAAGCAAATAATTGAACTAAATTAGCGTAACTCTCAACAATTGAAGTAGTTGAAACTGTAAGGTTTATGGTATACGTTTTTGTTGTACCGTCTTCGGCGGTTACCTTTATGGTTGCAGCACCCGGCAAAGCCGTTGGCAATGTAATTACAAACGATGTTTTGACGTGGGTAGCAGCGGCAGCAATTGCAGGTATAGCAGTAGTTCCCATAGGAAGTTTAACGTCATAAACCAACGTACTTGCGCTAAAATTGGCTATCGCAACTCCGTTCACGCTAATGTTGCTTAAGGTAGCATCGCTGCTTTTAGCTACCGTAAAGTTTACCGTGTAGGTTTTTTTGGTACCGTCGTCGGCAGTTACTACAACGCTTGTTGTACCGGGCAAAGCTGCCGGCGGTGTAACTACAACGGTAGCTTTTGGGTCGGTTGGTGAAGCGGTAACGCTTGGTATAATGGTAGTTCCTAAAGGCAATTCCACCGAATATACTAAGGTACTAGCACTAAAATTAGCAACCAAAGTTCCGTTTACTTTAAGCTCGCTTAGGGTAGCATCGTTGTTTTTAGCTACAGTAAAGTTTAGAGTGTAGGTTTTTTTGGTACCGTCTTCGGCAGTTACCACAACACTTGCAGAGCCGGGCAAAGCGGTTGGCTGTGTAATTGCAACGGCAGCTTTAGCATGGTTTGCAGTGGCGGTTACCGTTGGTAGGGCGGTAGTTCCGTAG
>JAIFNC010000199.1 GCA_020047935.1 Bacteroidota bacterium | reverse complement strand
TGTTTGCGTGGCCGGTAGCTGCAATTTACGCACAAAACTGGCTTAAAAATTTTGCGTATCCGGTGGCTATATCGCTCGATGTGTTTTTAATTGGAGCCTTGGTAAGTATTGTTATAGGGCTTGCCACAGTGTACGTAAAGGCTTATAAAACAGCAACCATGAATCCGGTAAACTCGCTTAAATACGAATAATTAGCAGCTATGCAAAAAATTATATTGGTATTTTTTCTTTTTTTTATGTTGAATTTTCTGCCTGCTCAGGCGCAAAAACTTCGTACCAAATCGCAACGCGCAATAGAATATTATAAGCAAGCCGATACCGAAATATACGACCAACGGTTTGCTTCTGCAGAAAACTTATTGCTAGAATGCATCGATATCGATTCGAAATTTATTGATGCCTATTTGCTTTTGGCAGAGGTGTATCGACAGCAAGATAAATTTACCGAAGCTGAAAATTTGTACCTAAAAGTGCTTAAGTCCTCGGGTGAAAAAGCTCCGGAAGTTAACTTTTATATTGCCGATTTGTATATTAGCGCCGGTTATTACGAAAAAGCATTGGTATATTTCGAAAAAATATTGACCATCAGCGATTTATTTATAGATAAAAAGAAAATAAACCGGCAAATTGAAAATTGCAAATTTGGCATAGCGCAAACAAAAAATCCTAAACCTTTGGATTTTATCAATTTGGGCAGTTCAATTAATTCCGAATTTCACGAGTATCGTCCAATTTTAACTGCCAACGAGCAGCAACTGATTTTTACGGTTACGGTACCGCTGAAAGTGCCCGATATTCGCTTACCCGACGGGCAAGAGGATTTTTTTATTGCGATGAAAGAAGATGGAAAGTGGCTGAAACGCAAACCTTTGGGTGTGCCGCTCAATACTTTCGACAACGAAGGTGCCCATACCGTATCGCTTACGGGTAAGTATTTGTATTATACCGCATGCAATCGCCCAAATTCTTATGGCAGATGCGATATTTATGCAGCAAAAATTGACGAAAACGGCTATTCGGCACCTTATAACATTGGTATACCGGTAAATACCGAGCATTGGGAATCGCAGCCATCCATTTCGCCCGACGGAAATACCTTGTACTTTGTAAGCAATCGCCCCGGCGGATTGGGCGGAAAAGATATTTGGAAAAGCACGAAAAATGCTACCGGCAAATGGCAAGAACCGGTAAATTTGGGTGCTTCGGTAAATACTTCGGCCGACGAAATTAACCCGTTTATTCATTACAATGGCAGCAGTTTGTACTTTTCAACCAACGGCAGGGTAGGTATGGGCGAATACGACTTATACGTCGCTGAAATTACCGAAATGGGTATAAACGAACCGGTAAACCTTGGTTTTCCAATAAATACGCATAAAAGCGAAACCGATATTTTTATTACTCCCAACGGAAATTCAGCGTTTGTTTCGGCCAACAAACCAGGCGGTTTCGGTAAAATTGATATTTGGTTTTTCGAAATGCCGGAACTTATTAAACCTAAGCCGGTTCGCTTGGTTTTTGTTTCGGTTTTCGACCAACTAACCAAGCAAAATATTACCGGAAAAACCAACCTTGGCATCGAAACTTCAACAAAAGAAAAAATAACTGCCGAAAAAACAACAACTTCCGCTTGTTTTACAACGCAGGCAAATACTACATTTGAATTTAGCTTTACCGCACCCGGCTATTTTAGTTTGAAAGAAAATTGGACATTGAAAGATTCGTTGAATTTGCTTAAAACCGAATTGCGTTACGAGCTGAAACCAATTAAAGAAGGCGACGAATTATTGTTGAAAAATGTGTATTTCGAAACCGATTTGCATGTGCTTAAACCCGAATCGACCGCAGAGTTGATGAATTTAGTGCTCTTTTTGAAAGAAAATTCGAGCGTAACGGTTGAAATTTCGGGGCATACCGATAATTCGGGTACGGAAAAACACAACTTGGAACTTTCGAAAAACAGAGCAAAATCGGTGGTCGATTTTTTAGTTGCCAATGGAATAAAAGCCGGTCAGCTTAAATTTGCCGGCTACGGTTCGTCGAAACCGGCAGCATCGAACGAAACAGCCGATGGTAAAGCACTGAATAGAAGAACTATAATGACAATTTTAAGTAAATAGTTTAGCAAGTACAAAATTTTTTGCGAAATATAAAGTTTCTAATGTTGTATGTTAAACAAAGCAAATTGTAAATTAAATTCCATTAATTATTCGAATAAAATGAAAAAAATCAGTTTCGTTATTTTGCTATTTTCAATCGTATATATGCTTAATGCTCAGGTATATTCTATTGAAGGAAGAAGCCCAAAATTTAGCTTCGCCGGACGCTTTTTGGCTGCTATTTCCAATAATCGTCCTGAAATTTATGGGCTAAAAGGCGAAAAGATGAAAGGCTTCGACGGGCATAAAAAATTGGTTATGGAATATTGCATTGCCAAAAACGGCAAATTGCTCGTAACCGGCGATATTTCGGGTATGGTTATGGTCTGGAATATACAGGAAGGAACCTTGGCAGGCAAATATAAAATGCCTGTTAAAACCTTGGTGCACTTAGCTTTAAGCAACGATGGAAAATATATTGCTGTTGGAAACCGTAAAGCAATGTTTGAAGAAATTTTTATTTTTAATTTAGAAACTCAGCAAACAGTTACCAAAATATCCGATTCGTTTATTGGCGATTTCAAATTTTCGCCCGACAGCAAATTTTTGATTAAAATGAGCAATAACGAGCTAAAAGTTTGGAGTACACAAACTTGGACGCTCGAAAAAACGTTGAAATCGCATACGCAGCCTATTACCGCATTCGATATAAATATAACCGGGAATTTAGTGGTTACGGTAGCGTTGGATAAAACCTTGAAAATGTGGGATTTCGACAAAGCTATGTTAAAAGCAACTTTCAATGCGCACAAGGTAAATATTTCGGATGTTGCTTTTCATCCCAACGGAACACAAGTTGCCTCGGTTGCCGACGATGGTATGCTAAATTTTTGGGATATTGAAGCAAATAAACTGTTGTATTCCAACGATATGAAAGGCTTTGGCAGGAATATCAGTTTTGGCCCCGAAGGTACGCTAATTGCAATTAGTGGCGGAGTTGGAAAATATGCCACGGGCAAAGCGAAAATAACAGCAATAATAAGTCGGAAGCTTTGCCGGTTATTGCTTGGAAAACGCCTGAAAGTGTGTACGTTAATTCAACTGCTAAAATATACAAACTTTCCGCAATTATAAAATCGACTGCCAAAATTACCGAAGCGCTCATTTACGTAAACGACGAAGAAATTGGTGCAGCACGCGGTTTTCGTCCGGTTGAAACCAATTACGGTGTGCATGATATTACCATAAACATGGATATTACCCTCGGGAACGGAAATAATATTATTAAAATTGCCGCCAAAACCGCTGCCGGACATGCCGAGAAAGGATTATGCTTTATTTTTTGCAGCAAATAATTTCGATTATTGGCAAAGTTTAACCAACCCAATTCCGGATGCCGAGGCGGTAGCTTCCGAATTAAAAAACACGTACGGATTTGAGGTTGAAGTAGTTAAAAACCCAACTACCACCGAAATAATGGGCAAATTGCGCGAATATGCTAAGAAAAAATACAATGCCGACGACCAACTTTTCATATTTTTTGCCGGACACGGGCAATACGACGATGTATTTGGCGAAGGCTATGTAGTAGGGAGAAATTCGTTGCTGAACGACGACAGTAAAACTTCGTATTTGCCTCATTCGGTCCTGCGTACCACCATAAATAATATTCCAAGTGAGCATATTTTACTGGTTATGGATGTTTGCTTTGGCGGAACCTTCGACCCAACTTTAAGCGGTTCGGGCATACGAGGTGGCGAGGAAATGTATCAAAACGTAACTCGCAACGAATTTATTCAGCGAAAAATGAAGTACAAAACGCGCAAATATTTAACTTCCGGCGGCAAAGAATACGTGCCAGACGGCAGACCGGGACAGCATTCGCCGTTTACCCGCAAAATGTTGGAGGCATTGCGCAATACCGGCGGCACCGACCGAATTTTAACGCTTCAGGAAATAATCCAAATAATCGAAAAAGTAAGCCCGGAACCTCGCTACGGCGAATTTGGCAACAATGCTCCGGGTAGCGATTTTTTATTTATTGCAAAATAATTAATTCAAAATGAAAACTATAAACCCCGATAAAAACCAATTGCACGAACTGCTTGCAAACCGTTGGAGTCCAAGAGCTTTTAGCTACGAAATGCTAAGCGAAACCGAAGTTGCAAATTTGTTCGAAGCCGCTCGTTGGGCTGCCTCGGCAAATAACGAGCAGCCGTGGCGCTTTATCTATTCAACCGACAGAAATTCGGAAACCTACAGGCGTTTGTTCGAATGCTTGGTGCCGTTTAACCAAGATTGGGCTAAAACTGCGCCGCTGCTTATGCTAACCTTGGTTCGTACCAATTTCACCAAAAACAATAAATTTAATCGTTATGCGCAGCACGATTTAGGATTGGCAATAGGAAACATGACGGTTCAAGCGGCTTCGGCAGGAATTTACGTGCATAACATGGGTGGTTTCGAAATTGAAAAAGCAAAAGAATTATTCGGAATTTCGCCCGATTTTGAACCGGTTACCATGATTGCTGCCGGACGTTTGGGCGATATAAATCAGATTCCTTCCGATTTGCAAGAAACCGAGTTTACTATGCAAAAGCGTAAAGGAATAAATGAAATTGCCACAACCGATTTTAATTTTGATTTAATCTGAAAAAAAACTAAATTTGTTCAAATTTAAAAAGTTTCTGATATGAAAAAAATCATTTTATTGGCTTTTGTTGGTTTGGCACTGTATTCGTGCAGCCCAAAAACCGATGCCGACAGCGCTGATGTTACCGATGCTAAACAATTGGAAGCTGCGGAAGGCGATGCATATGCCATAAATTATATGCGCAGTTCGGTTAATTGGATTGGCGCTAAACCGGGTGGCGAGCACCATGGCACTGTAAAAGCGTTTGGCGGAAATATTATGGTTAAAGAGAATAAAGTAGTCGGTGGAACGATTGTTTTCGATTTAACTACGATTGAAAATTTGGATTTAGAAGACGAAGGAATGCGAAATAAATTGGTGAATCATTTAAAATCCGCCGATTTTTTTGACGTAGAAAAATACCCAAAAGCAACGTTTGAAATTACCGAAGTAATTCCTATCGAAGGGCAAGCAGCCGACGATTCGGATATTATTCCGACCCACCAAATTACCGGAAATTTGACCATTAAAGATATTACCAAAAGTGTATCGTTCAAAGCCTTAGTGGCAGTTGAAACAGATAAACTGGCGGTTAAAGCACCTAATTTTTCAATTAACCGAACCGAATGGCAAATTACCTTTAAATCGAAAAGTGTTTTTAGCGAATTGAAAGATAATTTTATTAACGACGAAATTATTTTCAATTTAGATATAACTGCAGCTAAGTAGTTAATTATTAATAAAATAAACTTATTAACCTTATGGAATCACCTAATATTATCGACAAAAAGCCGGTACTTGAAACGGTACAGCCCGGCACTTATTTTTGGTGCGCTTGCGGCAATACAAAACGCAACCCGTATTGCGACGGATCGCACAAAACCACCGATTTTACTCCGGTAAAAGTTGAATTTAAAACCGTTACAAAAGTTGCTTGGTGTTCGTGCAAGTTTACCGGCACGCCGCCCAAGTGCGACGGTACGCACAATACCCTTTAACGATATTTGTGCAATAAAAATATTGCCGGGCGTTTGTTAATGTCCGGCTTATTTTTTTTCCATTCGCGAATGGGTGCGGTTTTAACAAATTCGGTTTCGGCAGTTATATCGGCAGCAATGCAAAGCAGGGTATCAGCCGAACAAGCCTCAAGAATGTCGGTTATAATCTGGTTGTTACGAAACGGAGTTTCAATAAAAAGCTGCGTTTGGTTTTCGCGCAACGAGCGGTTTTCGAGGTCACGCAGACGTTTAATGCGGTCGGCTTTTTCAATGGGCAAATAACCGTTAAATGCAAAACTTTGTCCGTTAAGTCCCGAGGCTGCTAACGCCAACGAAACCGATGATGGTCCGGTAAGCGCCACTACCTGAATGCCTTTTTGGTGTGCAAGCAAAGCAATATCGGCTCCCGGGTCGGCTATTCCCGGCATACCGGCTTCCGACATTAGCCCAATATCCAAACCTTCTTCGGCTTTTTGCAGCATTTCGTGCAGGCTGTCTTTGGGCGTATGTTTATTTAATTCGAAAAAATGCAATTGGTCAATATCGATGGTTCGGTCGGCTTTTTTCAAAAAACGCCTTGCCGTGCGAATATTTTCAACTATAAAAACTTTTAAACCAATGGTTTGCTTTAGTACGTTTTCCGGAATTGCCCATTGTAAGTCGGCTTCGCTTAAATTTACCGGAAGCATGTATAATTTGCCTTTCATTTGCAGGTGTTTTTTTTATTTAGAATTCGTCAAAAGTATAATTTCAAAAACAAACCAAAAAATTAAATAATTTGTTTATTTTTGATTGAACAAAAGAGCACCGCATGAAATTAACTTTTTTAGGTACCGGAACCTCGCAAGGCGTTCCTATAATTGCTTGCCGGTGCGAGGTTTGCGTATCGAACGACCACCGCGATAAACGACTTCGTACTTCGGCACTTGTAACCGTTGAAAACAAAGTTTTGGCAATTGATGCCGGACCCGATTTCAGGCAACAAATGCTGCGTGCAAAAGTAGATGTGCTCGATGCCATTTTGTTTACCCACGAACACAAAGACCACGTAGGCGGTTTAGATGATATTCGTGCCTATAATTGGGTGCTAAAACGACCCATGGATTTGTATGCCGATAGCCGCGTGCAACTTGCCATAATGCGCGAAATGCCCTATGTTTTTGTTGAAAAAAAATACCCCGGCGTTCCGCAAGTAACTATGCATTTAATTGATAACGAGCCATTTTATGTTGAAGGAATTAAAGTAATTCCTATTTTGGCATATCATTATAAATTGCCGGTTTTTGGTTTCAGAATCAACGATTTAACCTATATAACCGATGCAAATTTTATTCATGAAACTGAATTAGAAAAAATTAAAGGTAGCAAAGTTTTGGTTATAAATGCCTTACGATATGAAAAACATATTTCGCACTTTACGGTTTCGGAAGCGTTGGAAATAGTTGAAAAAGTAAAACCGGAACGTGCTTATTTAACGCATTTTAGCCACCAACTTGGCATCCATGCCGAGGTCGAAAAACTAATGCCTGAAAATGTTTTTTTGGCGTACGACGAATTGGTTGTTGAAATTGATGATTAAGTGTTTTAGTATAATTCAACAATTTTGAATTCTTCAGAAACCAATGAATTGTAGCAGCGAAAAAACTCTTTTGGTCCATCCGCAATGGCTTTAATTAAGGTTTCGCGCCCTAATTTTCTATCGATGGTTTGTACCATATAAAGACCGGTAACGTAGTACGCTCTTTTTTTTACACCAATTTTTTGAGATAATAAGCGCATTTCCATGTCCGATTTAGTTTTTATTTTTGAAAAAAGAGAATTTACTAAAATTACATGTTTTTTTACATCATTTTCATTTTCAAACATTTTGTAATCGTTAAAATCGTAATTCGGAAATATATCTTGCGCAGTGTAAGCTACATAACTTGCTATTCCTTCGTTTAGTAAAAAATTGTACAGATAGTCTATTGTATTGTTTTTTAGATTTTCCGGAGTTCTTGCAGCAATTACTTGGTTAAGACCAATGTGGTATACTTCGTGAACAAGAATATTTAAAATTCGTTCCGGATTATTTTCAAGTTTTGGCATGGCAAGGTCAAGCACTATATTTCCTTGATAGGCAAAAGCATATGGTACAGTTCCGGTCAATAGAAATATGTTAGCTTCAATGGTATAAACCGAATTTGGCAGAAAAGTAAATATATGCGGAACCGCTTTTTCGTTAAAAAGGCTGCTTTTGGCTATAATATACTGCCCGTTTTTATATACAATAAAATTTTTAGCCTCTTGCGACGATAATTTTTCTATTTCAGCGATGCTTTTCTTCCATTTTTTATACGGTATTTCAACGTTATTCCTTGCATGCCAATCTTTTGTTAATGCGAAAGCTTTGTTGTAAGTCCAAAACGAATCGATATTTTGAAGAATGCCTTCCGGATTCAGGTAAATAGCCTCTATTGCAGAATTATCGAATACTATTTTTGTTTCTTTTAAAGCCAACATATTTGCAATATTTTGACTGAATAAGCAATAAATCGGAAGACAAAACCAGGATAAAATGAATAGAAATATTTTCATAAGTTAGTAGTTTTTAATCGGTTTTAATGTATTCTAAACAGCGAGAAACGAAATTAGATTCTAATTTTTCGCGGAGGAAGTAAAATATCGAATTCAATAGAAGGAGTAATTAGCACCGAATGAGGATTTTGCATTTCGTTCTGAGTTAATAAACCAAGCTTTTCAAAAATTTCGAAATACAAATTTTGGCTGTAATAGCCAATAGTTGGGTGCGTAAGTATAAGTATTTGTTGTTCAAGCGTATCAAAACCGGGCAGCAGTTTCATGGGTTCAGTTCCCGATACAATTTCAACCAAACCCTTGCCTTGTTTTGAACTAAATTTCATGTTATATTGTTGATAACCGGCTTCGGTTAGCTTGCAACTAAATTTGTAAGTGCCTTTTTGCCAAGGCATTTGCCATAAGTAACGCGGAATAAGCGCTGTGTAAGAGCCAAGCGTTGTTCCAAAAAACCACGCGCAATGTTCGTTATTTCGTTGGTCGATTATGTATGTTCGGAAATTGGTTTGGTAGAAACTAAAATTTATTTGCTTTGAAATTCGATAAAATGCAAAATCCTTATCTTTAAACGGAACGGCGCTTATTAGTGCAAATTCGGTTCCGTTTTCAACAAAAGTAAACAACTTAAAAGGTTTGGGAATAAATTTGGCAACTCGCTCAGCCGGAACACGATAAGTAATAATTGCCAAATGTTCAAGCAGCGTATTTACATCTATTAAGCTTCTAAATTGGCGATTTTTGATGCGTTCTGCGAGTAATTGCGTATAATTCATATTATTGAAGTTTGAAACTGAAAATTACAATAGATTTTTCAATTTAGGGCAAGGATTTCGAAATAATTACTATTTTTGGATAAAATATTACGACCGTTGAAATTCAGAAAATCAAATAATACCAAATCGGACAGCGAGTTAATTGCCGAATTTATTGCTTCGAACAATAACGAGGTTATTGCCGAACTGTTTACTCGTTATACCGATATGTGTTTTTTGGTTTCGATGAAATACCTTAAAAATGAGACCAATGCAGAAGATTTAACCATGCAGGTTTTCGAAAAACTGCCTAAAATGCTGCGCGAATATAAAATTGATAATTTTAAATCGTGGTTGTATACCGTGGTTAAAAACGAATGTTTGCTCGAACTCCGAAAACAGCAAACCGAACTGCGAAATCGGAAAAAATTTGAAGATTCTGACGAACTTATTATGGAATCGGAGCAAGAAATGTATCTGTTTAACAGTAACGAGAATGAAAACTTGAATTTGCTGAAGGATGCAGTTCAAACACTTGCCGATGACCAACGTACTTGCATTGAACTTTTTTATTTTGAAGAAAAAAGTTACGACGAAATAGTCGAAATGACCGGTTTTTCGGGCAAGCAAGTAAAAAGTTTTATTCAGAACGGTCGTAGAAATTTACAGATTTTTATGAAAAAGCACCGTGTAAGTTTACTTTTTATACTTAACTTTTTGTTAAGAAAGGAATTTTGGCTATGAAAACTACAAAATTACATATAGTTACCCAATGCATTAGTTCCGAGGAACTTATTGCTTACGCACAAGGAAAACTTTCGCCTCGCGAAAAACACGCTATCGAAATGCATGCGCACAATTGCCCAATGTGTTCCGATGCCTTGGAAGGTGCGGTTTTATTGAAAAACCCACATCGTTTCGAACATCATATTTCGGCTATAAATAAAAAAATATTCGAAAAAACGAACCGAAAAATTTGGTATTTCAGCCGACCGGTGTTAATGGCAGCAGCTTCGGTTGCCTTACTGGTTTTTCTATCGGCGTATATGGTTTTTTATATTCAAACCATTGCAAACCTTAAGCAGGCTGCAGCATACGAAGCCTTGGTAATTGCCGACAGTCTGGATTTGCTTGCCATGAACGAAAGCTCGGAAATTATTGAAATTATTGCACCGGAAACTGAATATAAACAAACTTCGAACGGAGCAAGCGCCAAACAATTGTACACGGCTGTTAATGCCGATTCAATAGCCAAAGCAACCATAGCAAGTGCCGAATTGGAGGAGATTATAAGTAAAGAGTTGCCGGTAAATTTGGAAAAAATTGAAACGGTTACTGTTGAAAAAGAAAAAGTACTTGCCGATATTGGCACTATTTCAGACTCGAATAAAATAGCAATAACAGAAAATTCAAAGGAAAGTGCTCGAAATATGGGTGCAAAAAGTTCAAAAAAACTATCCGATTCGGTAAAAAAAGATGCTGCTGAATTTTCTTACAGTGAAGCGTTGACGCTGTACAGAGCAAAAAAATATGCAAAATCGTTGGAATGTATTTCGGCAATGGAAGCGGAAGCAAAATTACCGCTGCATAGTTTGTTACTTCGAGCCAAATGTTACATAGCGCTTGAAAAATATGCCGAAGCGGAACAGATTTTAACGGCTATGCTAAATGCCGGCAATTCGTATGCCGACAGTGCCAAATTTTACCTGAAAACTATTCCGCAAAATAGAGGCATTAAGAACTAATGCTAATTAATTGTTAAATTAGCTATTGGAATGCATAATTCGCCGTTTTTTTTCGTTAGACCATTTGTTGGCACAAAGCCAAGTGAAGTTCAACAAAAAAAAACAGAATTTACTATGGGAATATTCAGATTTATAATACCGATAATATTGTTATTTCTCCTTGATTTGTACGCATTTAAAGGAATAAAACAGTTGGTATCCAACTGGCAGCCTATTGCACGCACAGTGGTGGCTTATGTATATTGGGCTATACCTATTTTGTTGGTAGCCGGAATGTTTATTTTTTTTGTATATGTTGGTCAGTCGGGCAAACCGGCACAATTTAACGGCATTTATGTTTTTACAGGCATTTTTATTCTGCTGTATGTACCAAAATTATTTTTCATTATTTTTCATTTTCTCGACGATATTAAAGACGTAATTGCTTGGGCAGTTAAAAAGCTTAGCGCAACCGATTCAGCTACTTTTGCAGAAGCCGATCGTATTTCGCGTTCACAATTTTTAACACGAGTAGGTATAATTGGCGCACTTTTGCCGTTTACTTCAATTTTATACGGCATGGCTTGGGGACGTTTCGATTTTAAAGTTCGCCGACATACGCTTTCGTTTGCAAACTTGCCTAAAGCGTTTGCCGGATTTAAAATTGTTCAAATTTCCGATATTCACTTGGGAAGTTTAAAAGGCGACGAAGAAAAATTTGCTGCAGCTATTGAAATGGTAAACAGCGAAAAACCCGATTTGTTGCTTTTTACCGGCGATTTGGTAAACAATACCGCCGACGAAATTGATGGTTGGGAGCCTATATTCAGTAAACTAAAGAGCAAGTACGGCAATTTTTCGGTGCTCGGTAACCACGACTATGGCGATTATTTTATGTGGAAAAGCCCCGAAGCAAAGCGAGCCAACCTCGATAGGGTAATTGCAAAGCATAAAGAGCTTGGTTTCAATATATTATTGAATGAAAATACCGTTATAGAAAAAGATGGCGAAAAAATAGGACTGATAGGAATTGAAAATTGGGGTTTGCCACCATTTCCGCAATACGGCGATTTGAACAAAGCCATGCAAGGTATTGAAAATATGCCATTTAAAGTGCTAATGTCGCATGACCCGTCGCATTGGGATGCACAAGTTTTGCGCAAAACTGACATTGATATTTCGTTTGCCGGACACACCCACGGAATGCAATTTGGCATTGATATACCCGGCTTGCGTTGGAGTCCGGTGAAATTCAAATACCCGCGTTGGGCAGGTTTGTACACCGAAAATAACCAACATTTATACGTAAACATTGGTTTTGGATACATCGGTTTCCCCGGTAGAGTAGGTACACCGCCCGAAATTACGGTTATTGAACTTCAACCTGAAAATACTTCGGCTTAATCGTTTTTTTTATTTGAAGCGTTTCGTTTAATAACGGAACGCTTTTTTTTTGTATAGGCTTGGTTTTTGTTTGTGTAAATTGATATATTTCATTAATATAGCAGATCGAATTTCGATTTACTTTTTTTTCCGTTTTGCATGAAGTTTAATTCATTTAATAGTTTACTAAGATTAGTTTTTGTATTGAAAATAACGCTATTTTCAATACAAACTTCTTTTGCACAATATCATGTCGAATGGTCGGCAGTTTTTGGCGGTGGATTTCCGGATAAAGCCAATGGCGGCTTGGTATTGCCTTCCGATTCCGGTTTTTTGTTGGTTGGTTCGTCGGTTAGCCCTACGCAAAAAATTTGGGTAGTACGTACCGATAAATTTGGCAAAGGAAAATGGGGGCGAACCTATGGCGAACGCAATATGTTGTTGGAAGCCAAAGCAGTGGCATTCGATTCCGATTCGGGTTTTGTGGTGGCAGGTTCGGCAGTGCTAAACCGAGCCATTGATGCCGATATGTATGTAACAAAGCTCGACCGAAACGGCAACGAAATGTGGAGCAAATACTATGGCGACAGAATGCAGGAAGAAGCCTATGCCATTGTAGTTGAACCCGATGGCTATGTAATGGCAGGGTACCAGATGTCGACTATTGATTACGAACCCGATGCAATGCTTATGAAACTTGACCGCGATGGTTTTAAAGTTTGGGCAAAAACTTTTGGCGATGTTAAAGCCGATTATTGCTATTCGCTTGCAAAAACCTTTGATGGAGGCTACGTTTTGGCAGGAACCAAAGGCAATGCACGCGGTAATAAAGGCAAAATGTTTTGGGTAATAAAAACCGATTCGAACGGCGAAACCATTTGGGAACAAACGTATGGAGAAAGCAAATGGAATTCGGCAAATTCGATAATTCAAACTTCCGATTCGTGTTTTGTGGCAGTGGGTTTTATGAAAGCCGACGACTTTGAAAGCGCTGATATATACTGTGTTAAAATGGATGCCTATGGTATGGTTATTTGGAGTACGGTTATAGGAAGTTCTACTTGGGACGAAGCCACCGATGTGGTAGAAACTTTCGATAAAGGCTATGCGGTGGCTGCCTACACCAAATCGAACGACGAAAGTTTATCGGATTTTCGAACCTTAAAACTCGATATCGACGGAAAATTGATTTGGGAACATACTTTTCATCGCAAAAGTTTGGACTATCCTAAAGAAATTCTGGAAACGTACGACAATGGTTTGGTACTTATCGGGGCAACTTTCTCTGAAAAAACCGTAGGTTGGGATTTTGCCGTGCTTAAATACGAAAATAACCTGCGCCCGGTGGTTGATGTGGTGAATCCGTACAATAAATTTTCGGCTTTCGAAGAAAAAAACTATCCGATTGCTTTTACTGTTTTGTCGAAAAGCGATTTAAAAGAGTATAAAGTGCTTGTAAATGACCGAACTGTGTTTAAAGAAAAATTTGAAGTAGATGAAGAATTTGCTACCGAATCGGAAGAATATAAATTCTTGACTTTTCAACACGAAATTCAACTTAAAGAAGGCTATAATTTAATTGAAGTTCAAGTTACTAATTTTTCGGGAGTTACCATTTCAGAACCACGCTACGTTTTTGTAATGCTGCCACCGCGTTTCGATTTTAACCCGTTCGATTAATGTTCGTTATCGGACACAGGTTTGTGCTATATCGAACAAAATTAAGCTGTAAATCGACTCCTTTTTTATGCTAATTCATTATAAAATAGCAATTTATGTTTAAAGGCATTAATTTTGCCTTTAATATATAAGTTTAATTTATTTTGCAAACAACCTATAAAAATAAAACCAATGAAAACCAAAATTAATCAGTTTTTCGCCTTTGCAATGCTTGGCTTTGTAGCAGTATTTGCCGGTTCGTGTGCCCATAATTCGGTGCGAATGACCGGTAACGAAATTGAAAAAAACTTTGAGGTAACCAATTTTACTAAAATTGAAATATCCGGTGCGTACGAAATTCTGTTAATAAAAGGCGACAAACCGGGTGTAAGTATTACGGGCGACGAAGCTATTTTCGATTTGCTCGAAGTTAAAGTAACCGGTTCGGTATTGAAAATTGAACATACTGAAAAAGTGAACTTTAACGACTTCGATTCACCGGTTATTCGCATTACGTACACTTCGCTTTCAGGTTTCGAAATGGCAGGAGCCGGCGATATAAAGTGCAACGACACCCTAACTTTCGACGAATTTAATTTGTCAATTGCCGGTGCGTGCCAGGTCGATTTGATGTTGAATGGCAACCGACTGGTAACTGAAACGAGCGGTGCATCGAATTTAGTTTTTAAAGGAAATGTAAATACGGCACACTTCGAATTGGCAGGTGCAGGAGCTATTGAAGCGTTTGAATTGCTGAGCAAAAATTGCAAGGTCGAATTGAGCGGAGTTGGTGCTGCCGAGGTTTTTGCCTCCGAAAGTATCGATGTTTCCATTGCCGGAGTTGGTTCGGTTGAAGTGAAAGGTAAACCAAAAAATGTAACGCAGGATATTGTTCCTTTCGGAAAGCTTACAATTATTGAATAGTATCGAATTTTCAGTATTATATAAAACATCGGTTAATAGTAATCGGTGTTTTTTTTATTTTGAATAAGATTACCTAAATTAGTCGAATATTTAAACCAATCCGAAAATACATGAACATACTGGTTACCGGAGCATCGCAAGGTATTGGACGCGAAATTGTATTGGAATTGACTAAAAATAAGGAAAATACAGTTTACGCTTTGGCACGAAATGCTGTTAAAATTAACGAATTAGCAACAATTTCCGAAGTACAAAATGGTTTTTCGAACCTTGTGCCGGTGTGTTTCGATTTAAACGAAATTATACACGGAATTTTTCCCGATGCATTTAAAAACGCTACTGAATTTGATGTTATTATTCATGCGGCAGGAGTGTTATTGAATAAAAAATTCGACCAAATTTCTTTTGAAGAAATTGAAAATACATTGGTTGTTAATTTTATTGCACCGGCACTTTTAACGCAGTTTTTGTTGCCTAAAATTAAGCGAAACGGGCAAGCGCATGTGGTATTTATTGGCAGCATGGGCGGCTTTCAAGGGAGTGTAAAATTCCCCGGATTAAGCCTATACAGTGCATCAAAAGCTGCTTTGGGCAATTTGGCGGAAACCTTGGCTACCGAATATGCCGGTTCCGGCATTGCGTTTAATTGCTTGGCATTGGGCGCAGTAAATACCCAAATGCTTCAATTGGCTTTCCCCGGCTATCAAGCAACTACCCAACCCAACGAAATGGCAAAATTTATTGCTAACTTTGCCCTTACCGGACAACAATTTTTCAACGGAAAAATACTGCCGGTGGCAAATACAACGCCTTGATGCTATTACTGTTTAATTTAGTCCAAAATTTACCCCATGCCCCAAGCCAATTCAACCCATAAAGTCTTGTTTATTATAATTTTACTGCTTTCTGCATCGTGCGAAAAAGAAAAGTTACCCGAACTTCAAATTTCGGCATACGAAACTTTTTTGCAAGAAATTACTTCATCCGACCGATATTTGGTGGTTCCGCACCGCGATTTGGATAAAACCAACGCACCCGACAAAGTAATTATTTCGATAAGGCACGACATGGATAATGAATTTTTGGATAGCAAAAGAATGGCTATGTTGGAATACAAGTATAACGTAGTTGGTTCTTATTATGTGCTACATACGGCAAATTACTATGGAAAAACAGATTTGAACTTCTTTAGCCGAAACACGCCAATTGCTTCCGAACTTCTTGAAATTCAGGACTTTTACAAGCATGAAGTAGGTTTGCACAACGATTTGGTAACTTTGCAAATTGTATATAACTTAAATTCGGTCGATTTTTTGAAACAAGAGCTTAACTATTTAAGAAAAAACGGGTTAAAAATGGAAGGTTCTACTGCACACGGTTCCGATTTTTGTTATAAATATTTTTATACAAACCATTACTTTTGGGAAGGTAATACAGTAAGTACGGGCGATTTTTTTAAAAATTGGCAAACAGTACCAATCAACAACAAATTGGTTACTATACAAAAAGCCAAATCGAAGGATTTTTTTGAATACGATGGCAACTTGGTAAAACATGATTATTTTTATGCCGATTGTTTTTTCGAGAATGGCAAACGCTGGAGTGTCGATATGCTTAACCTCGACTCAATTCCGATAGGCAAAAAAGTAATTATACTGCTGCATCCGCAATATTGGTACTAAATTAATTTGAACAAATAAACTTATAATACCTTGAAATACAAGAATATTAATTACCAAACTGTAGATTTTTCTCCCGAAACCAATACCGTATTGCTAATTGAGCAAAACTTATTGCCTTTCGAATTTAAAATAGTCGAAAGCAAAACCTGCGAGGAAACTTGCTTGCATATCGAAAAAATGACCGTTCGCGGTGCCGGAGCCATTGGCGGTGCAGCTGCTTTGGCTATGGCGCAAGCTGCCGTAGAAGCCACGCCGGTTAACTATTTGGCAAGCATTGCAACAGCCAAAAAGCGTATTGAAAGTACGCGCCCAACAGCACAAAATTACTTTTGCAATGCCGATGCCGAAGCTTGCAAACAAATTGGCTTGTTTGGCAATGAACTTATTCCGGAAAAAGCAAACATCGAAACACATTGCAATGCCGGCAGTTTGGCTTTTGTTGATAACGGGTCGGCGCTGGCACCAATTTTTGAAGCGGCAAAAACAGGCAAAAAAGTGTTTGTATTTGTCGACGAAACTGCACCTCGAAACCAAGGAGCGCGACTTACAGCGTTTGAACTGCTCCACGCAGAAATTGACCACGCCATAATTCCGGACAATGCCGGCGCATTTTTTATGTGGAAAGGCGAAGTGGATTTAATGATTACCGGTGCCGACCGAATTGCAGCCAACGGCGATACCGCAAATAAAATTGGGACTTTCGAAAAAGCCATTGCAGCTAAGGCATTCAATATACCTTTTTATATTGCTGCGCCTTCAAGCACCTTCGATTTTAATTGCCCAAACGGCAAGCAAATTCCTATTGAATACCGCACCGAAAACGAAGTGCTTTATAAACAAGGCATGGATTCGAACGGCATTTCGCACCAAATTTTGGTAGCAAACCCCGGAAGCAAAGCACTAAATCCGGCATTCGATGTAACACCGGCTGAATATATTACCGCGTTTATAACAGAAAAAGGAATTTTTAAACCAAATGACTTACAACAACTTCAGAATTTATTGTAAAACAATTCACTAAATTAAGCATATGAAAACAAAAAAAGCCATCTATAAAATAATTGAACAAGGCGATCATGGGTCTAAATATAATTTGATTTTCGATTATTCGATTATGTCGTTAATTGTTCTTAATCTGCTTTCGCTTGCCTTAGAATCGATTCCGGAAGTAAAGGACAAATATGGAATTTTCATGAATTATTTCGAAGCTTTTTCGGTAATTGTGTTTTCAATTGAATATGCATTGCGAATATATGTTTCCGACTTGGTTTTTCAAACTAAAAGCAAAATAAATTCGGCTTCGAAGTTTATTTTTTCAACCTACGGAATTCTTGATTTAATTTCCATATTACCCTTTTATTTGCCCTTGTTTTTTGGGTTCGATTTGCTTTTTATTCGTATAATTCGACTCTTCCGTTTTGTAAGGATTCTTAAAATAGGCAGGTATAACGATTCGCTTAGCCTTATTTTTGCAGTAGTTCGCGAAAAAAAAGGCGAATTAATTTCGGCAGGGTTTGTAGCTACTATTATACTTATAATTGCTTCTTTTTTAATGTATTATGTTGAAGGCGATGTACAGCCCGATAAGTTTCCGAATGTATTGGCGTGTTTTTGGTGGGCGGTTGCTACGCTAACAACGGTTGGTTATGGCGATGTTTTTCCGGTTACCGCCTTGGGCAAAGTGCTAAGCGGTATTATTGCCGTGTTGGGTATAGGCTTGGTTGCCTTGCCTGCAGGGCTAATAAGTGCAGGTTTTATGGAAAAAATTTCGAAGAAAAAAGAAAGTGAAAAAAAATGTCCGCATTGTGGTCAATCTATTGAACATTAATCTATAGAGCAGAATATAAAACCAACTTCAAGGAAGTTTAACATGCCGGATTGTTTGGCTACATAAACAAAAATAAAAACTTTAATACTAAACCTACCGGTAATTAGCGTTAATAGTACAAATACAGATTTAAAACAATTGTATTGAAATGCCGAAAACACATAAAATATGAACGCTAAAACCTTGCTTAAATTTCTGCTGATTGTCTGCTTTGGCTTTTCGGGTAGGCTTATGGCACAACCGCTGCAAGCTCCCGAAAATTATGCAAATGCCTTAATCGAATACCAAGCATGGCTTGAATATAAGCATTATAACGAAGTACTCAAGATTGTAAAATACGAAATTAAACTCGAGCAACTAATTTTGTATTTGGAAATTCCGCTCAAAAGTTCCGAAGATGATTACACCGCATGGCGCTTGCTAAAAAATGCCGTTATGGAAAACGACAGTATGCAGGTTGAACATGTATTGTTGCTTTCGATGATAAATATTTTTAAATTAACACCGTTACAAGCCGAAATTGTAATTGCCGATACGTATGAACCGTTGCAATTTTCGTATTTTCAGCTTAAAATTAGCGCCGATATACCAAACCGTGCTATTCAGGTAGAAGAAACTTCGCATATAGCAAAAAATACCAATAATTTAACCCGTTCGGTGGCAAAAAGTTTTCCTATTCAAATGAATAAAATAGCCCTTGGTAAAGGAAGTGCAACCATACCGCGTTTCGAAAATTCAAGGGAAATTGTGTTTAAAAAAATACTCGATTTTTCGCGTAAATACTACGCCGACAAGGTTAAAAACATCGACGACGATTTTTCGGTTACGTCAATAGGCGACAGTAAAATACTAAAGTTTGAAGTTACCAATTTGCGCCAAGAGGTGCTTTCGGCAGAAGACGATATTTGGATTTGCGGCTTGCTTAATTGGGTTAAGCCTAACTTTAATTGCGACTGGCGAAAAGTGGAATACTTGCGTTTTACTTTCAGTTACGAAAAAATAAATAGCACTGAAGCCAAACTGGAATGTATTATCGACGCTCGCTATGGTTCCGGTTACTACGATACTACGGTGTGGGAAAAATGTATTTCGATGGAACCCGAATTTACCGGCTACTTGGACAAATACACCCAAAAATATACCGAACGAATTTACAATATGCTAATTACTAAATAATAAAAGGTATGACTGAGCAACTTTTAAAAAAACGAATTTTTATTTTTCTACTTATTTCGAAGCTATTAATTATATTGCTAATTTGGTTTCATTATCGAACCGGAGGCTATAGTCTTTCGGAAGCACTGGCTACCATTGGGTTAATATTACCCATGTTTACCGTGTACATAACCGCAATAATTAAAGATGCGCTTAAAGACCCGTATAAAAAGGCAGAAGCGGCAGAAAACCAGCGAGTTGTTTCTTCCATTGTACGTACCATGACGTATGCTATATTCCCGCTGTACACCCTATTGTTTATGTGGGTTATAGGGCTTAAACCTCAATCAGGTTCGTTTACTTTCGAAAACCTGCAAACTGCTTTGTCGGCAATTGAATCGGGCTTTGGAGTTTATGTGGGTTTAATTGTTTTTTCGCTTTTTAAAGACTAAACTATTTTACCACATAGACACATAGTTACACAGCTATCCGAAGTTCTAATTTTTCGTAGTTATATTCTATATGAATAATTTTTTGCAGCTAAAATGAATAAGAATATTTGGAATTTATATAAGAATTCGGAGCGTGGACAAGAAACTATTGCTTTGTTTAAGTTCGATATTGAAAATTATGGGTTTTAAAATCCCTTCGGGTATGGTAACGAAATATGAAAATGAATTTTATTAATTTAATTTTCATCATCAATAAATTTAGCCAACCTGCATAAAAGCTCTTCTATTTTTCTTTTGACTAACAACGGCATTTATGCCGTTGTGTATATAATGCTTTACACGGCTTTAGCCAAAAACTATATTTAAATTTTCGGCTAAAGCCGGCTTATAAGCATGCTTATCACCGTGCTAAAGCACGGAGTTAGTAAAAAAACTTCTTGAAATTTTCCAAATATTTTATAAATCAAATTTTTCCAGTAGCATAGTAACAATGGTATCGCCTTGTACCGCCTGAATGGTAAGTTCGCGCTTGGTAATTTCTTTAATAATTACGGTACCTTGTTGGTCGGTATTTTGGGTAATAAATACCAACGATTCGCCGTCGTCTTGCAAAAACCAAGCACCGCGCTCTACGGCACCAAAACCTTTGCGTTCAAAGGTAAAATCGTCGTACAATTCGAGTGCGAAAGTGCGTTTCAAGTTTTCAATATTTGTCTGATAGTCGCGCTGAAGTTCCGGACTTATCGGTTCGGTGCTGTT
>JAIFNC010000067.1 GCA_020047935.1 Bacteroidota bacterium | reverse complement strand
GTAAGCATTTGCAAGGTAAATTCCGAATTAGGCTGCAAGGTAGTTTCCTTGGGCATTTCGAAACTTGGCAAAGGATTTACGCCCCAAACTTTGGCAGCTTGTAGGGAATACAACTCAATTTTACCGCTTGGGGTATTAAACTTTAAATCGGCAAAAGCCACCGCCTCGTGCGATGCTGCCAACATTGGGCCTTCTTTCAGTTTTTCAAAATCGAGTTCGGGGAAACGAGCGACTTCTTTTTTTAGAAAATTTTCAACGGCTTGGTCGTCTTTTAGGAAATAGCTTGGAATTTCTTCATCAGAAATTAACCGAAAAAGGTCGTTGCCTCCGTCAGACCGCTTAGGGCGGTCTGACGGATTGGTGCTATCGTGCAACCCGTCTGACCGATTGGAGCGGTCTGACGGGATGGAGCGGTCTGACGGGAAAGAAGTTACAATACCTAACTCTTTCGCCAATAAATAATAAATTTCGGTTTCGGGTTTTACTTCGCCGGCCGGTTCAACTGCTTTTTGTTTCAATTGAACATACGGATTCCAATATCCGCCCACCAAATCGGATTGTTCGAACATGTTTTTTGCCGGCAATACCAAATCGGCTTCTTGTGCGGTGTCGGTTAAAAATTGGTCAACCACAACCCTAAATTCCAAGTTGCGGAAAGCATTCAGCACCGTATTGGTATCGGGGTTTTGAGTTACCGGGTTTCCTCGTTCAACCCAAACCATTTTTAGTTCGGGGTCTTTCATTGCCAGCATTCCTTCGCCCAATTTGGCGGTTGGTATAGCTCTTCGGAAAACGCCGTCGGGCTTTTCGGGCGGATAGTAACTTTCCGGCTCTTTTACCGAATCGAAAATATAACTTTGCAAATTGGCGTAATGAAAACATGCGCCATGCTTGCCTATGTTTCCGGTAATCACTTGCAATGCAGCCAAACAACGAATGGTTTGTCCGCCATTAGAGTAACGTTGCATTCCGTAGCCCGGTACAATGGTAAGCGGATGCACGCGCGCAATTTGCCCTGCCAAATAGTTAATTACCGGTACCGGCACATCTGTTATTTGCGCAGTTTCTTCCAACGAAATTGCTTTTAAACTTTCGGCAAATTCATCGAAACCGTGTACGTGTTCTTTTATAAAGTTTTTGTCGTGTAAATTTCTATCAATAATAATTTTAGCTATAGCCAGTGCCAAGGCTGCATCGGTACCCGGTTTAATTTGAACCAACAAATCGGCACGTTCGGCACTTTGGGTTCGGCGCGGGTCAATAACAATCAGTTTTGCGCCCAAAGCTTGTGCTTTTTCAATCGGAATCATTTGCTGAATGTTGGTTTCCGCCGGATTTTTGCCCCAAAGTACAATCAGTCTGGCGTTTTCCAAATCCCACGGTGCATTGTGTTTGTTGTCGCCCAAGGTAAGTTTAACGGCTTCCAAACCGGCAGGCCAGCAGAGGTTTCCATATACGGTAGTTGCACCGCCATACAATTGCCAAAACTTCGAACTAAAACCGTTTACCAAACCCGACATACCGCTGCCGGTATAAAAAAGCACGCTTTGTGCACCGAATTTGCGTTTAAAATATGTCAATTTGTCAGCAATCAGTTCCAGCGCTTTTCCCCACGAAATTCGCTCGAAAGTTCCGGTTTGTTTATTTTTCAACATAGGAAATAAAATACGTTGGTCGGAATTTGCTCGTTCAACATACGCAAGTCCTTTAATACAAACCCCTTCGGGCGTGGCTTTATTGGCAGGTTGCGGGTCTATATGTACAACTTTTCCGTCTTCAACATGCACCTTAAACGAGCATGAAGAGTAGCAATTTCGGGGGCAAACGGTATTATAAACTGGCATTGCTTATTTTTTTATTTTGAAAGTCCAAGTTATGAAAAATTCCGATACCAAATGGCCAAAATCGTCGAAACCTTGCGTTTTTGCTTCCACAGTTTGTCCTTCGCCGGTAAGTTTGGCATTTTCAACGGCTTGCATAATTTTCTCGCCATCGTTGCAAACAAATTTTATACGAGTTGCCGCTTTTTTCGAAAACGTAGCTCTTAAATCGATAACTAACATGGAAACAGCAGGTTTCGATTTATATACAGCCCCCATTGCCAATGCAGCGGTACTCATTTCGGCAGCCATACTTTGTGCGGCAAAATACATGCTTCTGAAGGGGTTTTTGGTAGCATAATAGTATGGAATACTTACCGTGGCACTTTGTTCGGAAATTTTGTCGATTCGAAGCCGTGCAATAAAGCCCATTGGCAAATTGGCAAGCATAAAAAGATTGAATTTGAAGCGGTTAAGCGCCAATTTGTTGAATGCTGTTTGGTTGTTCATTGTTAAAGAGTAGTTAAACGCTGCTAAATTGACAATTTTTTTCTATTTTCGACGCTTTATTGGTAAGATTTGTCAGAAAAACTACTAAAAAAGACTTCGGCAAAGCTTTTGATAATTAAAAGGCATGTGCAGTAAGGCACGAATTAAAAAGTTTAACAAATAAAAACTAAATACTATGTATTGGATAATTTTAATTGGGTTCATGTTGCTTTCCTGGGTGGTAAGCGCACGACTGAAATCGAAATTTAAGCAATTTTCGAAAGTGCCTATTAATTATGGCGTAACGGGCAAAGATGTAGCCGAAAAAATGCTGCGCGACAACGGAATTTACGACGTAAAAGTGGTTTCTACTCCCGGCTCATTGTCAGACCATTACAATCCGTTGAACAAAACGGTGAACCTTAGCCCCGACGTTTATCATGGCAATCACGTAGCTGCTGCTGCGGTAGCTGCTCACGAATGTGGTCATGCCATACAACACGCCACCGCTTACAGCTGGCTAACCATGCGCTCGCAAATGGTGCCGGTGGTTGAGTTTTCGTCCAACTGGGTACATTGGGTAATATTGGGCGGCATGCTTTTAATCAATTCATTCCCGCAATTGCTTTTGATTGGTATTGTGCTTTTTGCATTAACCACCCTGTTCAGTTTTATTACCTTGCCGGTTGAAGTTGATGCCAGCCAACGTGCCTTGGTTTGGTTAAAAACTTCAGGCGTAACCAATAGCATGAACCACGCAAAAGCCGAAAACGCTTTGAAATGGGCTGCTTATACTTATGTAGTTGCTGCTTTGGGTTCGTTGGCTACTTTGCTGTACTATGTATGGCTTTACATGGGGAGCCGCGACTAATTTTCGAACTAAAAAAAACAGCCGGTAAACCTAATTACCGGCTGTTTTTATTTTCTAACCAATTAAGCACTCATCTATTCTTTCAAAAATATATTTAACGGTGCCAAAATACGCACCGTTGTAAGGACGATTACATTTGAAAATAATTTGTTCTTTGCTTACTATTTCCATTGTATATAGAACGAAATATTAAATTTGGCATATTGTTTTTTTTACTCTGCGCAATGTTGCGAGAAATAGATTTGCCAAAATTGTTTTTGCGTAATAATATATTACCGGTTCTTAAATATATTTTTGAGCTAATTTTGGCGGAATATTACTGTATCTTCAGCAAGCCTTTTTTTTCGGGGAGTTTAAATAAAAAAATACCTTATTCAACATAATTGAATAAGGTCGCATAGTAAATGCTATTGTTCTTTGAGTGTTTTTAAATACGCTACTATTTTGCAGGAGCCTCCGCCACACAACGAAAACCGTTTAAGTAAAACGCATTAAACGGTTTAGCATAATCGCGGGTTTCGGGTCGCAATTCATCGGCAATACTTACCCACGAACCGCCGCGCAACACGTTGTATTCTTTTTTACCCGGTCCTTTGGGGTTTTCCGGGGCACTTTCTTTGTAATATTCACTCGAATACCAATCGGCACACCATTCCCACACGTTGCCGCTCATGTCAAAAACGCCTAATTCGTTGGGTTTTTTGGTTCCTACCGGGTAGGTTTCGCCGTCGGAGTTTGTGTCGTACCAAGCCAACTCGTCGGGTTTGTTACCTCCTGAATATTTGAAACCTTTACTTTTTTTACCGCCTTTGGCTGCGTATTCCCATTCGGCTTCGGTGGGCAAGCGTTTTCCGCGCCATTTGCAATACGAACTGGCAGCAAACCAAGTAATTTCTATTACCGGATGTTTTTCATACTCAACCATTGGTTTGTATTTTCCGTCGGCGTATTCAATCAAACAATCTTCTTCGTCTTCAATATCCAACCATTTAACGCCGCCTTCGGTTTGGTTACCTTTTTCATTCAAAAACTTACAAAAATCCTCGTTGGTAACTTCGTATTTATCAATGTAGTAGTTCGAAAGTTTTACTTTATGCACCGGCTTTTCGTCGTCGTCGCCCGAGGTACTTCCCATCGAAAAAACACCGCCTTCAACAAAAGCCATTCCTTTAAAATCTTTGGTTTGCAGTACGGTTTTCAATTTTTTGTCTTTTGGCGGATTGGGTAAAGGTTCTCCGTCAATAAATACCGAGGGCGTGGCTGCGCAAAGCGTGCAGCTTAGTATAAAATAAAAATAAATTGTAGCTCTAATTATTTTCATATGTTACAAGCAATTACAGTTGAACGCCGATTTATATGTTTTCTTGGTTACATACTCAATTACATGGATAAGAACCAATCTAATATTTTTATTTATAAAAAACTTTACCGTTATGCCGGTTATATTACCCGGTAGCCAATTTTTAGCCGGCGTTTGGGCTGTTAATAGTAACTTGAAGCGAAAAGAAGTAATAATTACGGTCAATAGGTACAAAGTCGTACTTTAACCAATTTTCGCTTTTCATTCTGGTATCTACTAAGCCTAAACCTACAGACTCGGGCGAATCGATGTTAAATGCTGCCAGAACCTGATTGTAATAGGCACTGCATTCAGTCAAACTAAGTTTATTGGCATGTTTTAAAATTGACTCCAATCGTCGTCTGTTTTTTCTTCGAATATAATTTCCCGATGTAAGTATCGTTGCATTTTCCTTGGAACTCAAGAAAAATATTCCCGGACTGCTTTTCAAATTTTTATTTCTCGATTCGCCGTGTTTAACCAAATTTTGAAGCATTTCAACCATAATATGATAAATCTTTTTGCGCAGCGGTACTTTACCGCTCATCATCTGTTCTTCAAATATTTGCAATAAGAACATTAAGTTGTCTTGGTTATACAATCCATGAAAACTCATACTTATTTCTTCAACTATCAGCATTTTATGCAAGCGCTTTATAGCTTCTATGGATAATGGCGATTCAGGAATATTTTCGTCCTGCAAATCCAATTCTTTGTACGGAACTTCAATGTGAAGGTAGAAATAAGAGGTATTTTCGTCTACCGGAGCAAAATCGTACATAAGCTTTTGACCCGATTTGCGTGCCATTTCTATTAAGCCTAAACCTGCGCCTCCTTTTGCCGAAATACGACCGGTGGTAAGGGTTTCTTTATAATATTTTTTTAGCTCTTCTGCGTCCAGGCTGTTTATTACATTTATCTGAACTTTAAGGTCGGCTATTTTGTTGTTCTCTATTATATTTCCGGTAGTTATATAATAGCGCCTGTTTTTCTTCTGAAAAAAGAACACACCCGATTGTTCGTTTAGTTGTGGTTGCGCGTGGTCCTGATGTCGGGTAATATTCTGCAAACCTTCCATCATTATAAAATACACTTTTTTCTTTACGTTAGAGGCATCCGAATATTTGTCCAACGAGGTTTCGGTAAGACTAAGTATATCAACGGTTAGTTTCTGAGTCAGGTAGCCACGATATATATACCCCAAATTATCGGACTCAAGCTCTTTAAAGAGCTCGTATGCTAAAATTGGAACATATTTTTCGTTACTTTTCTTCATAAAAAAAATTTACACGTATATTTTCTTGCAAATAACTTGCCTAAAATACCAAAATGCATTAATTGCACTTTATTATTTTTGAAACTTTACAAAGCAATATTCGACAATAAAACTAAGTTTTTTTTATTAAATAAACAAATAGTTCGACAATATGTTTTTTATTTTTTTTTATTCATTCAAAACATGCTGATTATTAATTGAATAGTTTTTATTTCCGTGTGTTTTAAACTTCATTTTAAAGCAAAAGCAGTAAAATTTAATTGCAATTGGCTAAAAAAAAAAATGATGAATTAGAGAAAAAACGTAGATTATTGCACTTTTGGGATAAAACTTAATTTTCGTTTAGCAATAAAAACAGGTTTAAATTTTTCTACCATACCTAAATTAGCATCGAATAAAATTGCTTTTTATCAAGTAATATGAAAAGTTAAGGAGGCTTTTTAGCATTTGTTATTTTTAGCACCTTGTTTCTTTAATTATTTTGAAGTTCGAAGTACTCAAAATTGTAAAATTTATTGTAAGTTTGAAGCAATTTTTAACTATTCTGCGGAACTTTTATGAGCAAAAATTTTTATTTTAATCGCGATTTAAGTTGGTTGGGTTTTAATAAGCGTGTACTTGAAGAAGCAAGCGACATGGAGCTTCCGCTTTATGAGCGTATTAAATTTTTGGCAATATATGCAAGTAATTTGGATGAGTTTTACCGGGTTAGGGTGGCTTCGTACCGCAACTTGCTAAGCAATGCCCATTTGGTAAAGAATAAATCGGATATTGAAAGCGAAGAAGTATTGCGCAATATTAATATAATAGTGCGCAAACAGGTGGAAGAGTTTAACCGGGTTTTTAATAATACTATTGTTCCTGAATTGTACGCGGGCGGAATTGTGTTGTATCAAGAACAACTGCCCGAAAAAGAACATTTGGACGTGCTCGATTTGCATTTTAGGCGCGAACTGATGCCCTACTTGCAACCGGTTTTGCTGGCAGGTACCAAAATAAGAACTTTTTTGCAAGACAATATGCTTTATTTGGGCATACGGTTGTATAATCGAAAGGAATCGAAATCGGGGACCATGTACGGAAAACCAAAATTCGCCATTCTGAAAATGCCTACCAATTACCATCAGCGTTTTGTGGTGTTGCCGCGAATTATGAATAAGCATTATATTATTTTTCTAGAGGATATTATTCGATTGCATTTGGATATTTTATTTCCCGGATACATTGTCGATTCTGCGTATTCGTTTAAAATGTCGCGCGATGCCGATTATGTTATTGAAGATGAATACGAAGGCAATTTGCTCGATAAAATAAAAAGTGGTATAAATTTACGCAAAATTGGTGCACCTTCGCTATTTATGTTCGATTCGAGTATGCCGTACGAGTTTCTGAACTTAATGAAAGAAGTTTTTGAGGTGGACGACGACGACTTGGTGCCAAGCGGAAGGTATTTGAACTTTGCCGATTTTTTCGATTTTCCGAATCCGGTGGCTCCCGCACTCGAAAGGCAGCTTTTCGATAAACTCCGAATACCGGCCTTGGACCGATACGGCTCTATTTATAAAGCCATTGCTATAAAAGACCGCTGTATTCAGTTGCCGTACCACACCTACGATTACGTTACCGATTTTATTGCGCGTGCAGCGCTTGACCCAACGGTGGTTGAAATTAAAGTAACGCAATACCGTGTGGCAAAAAACTCCGATATTATTGAGGCGCTTTTGCTGGCAGCTAAACGTAAGCGAAAGGTTACCGTTTTTGTTGAGGCAAAAGCACGGTTCGATGAAGCAAATAATATGTTTTGGGCAGAAAAAATGCGACAAGCCGGCATAAAAATTATTTCGAGCATACCCGGAGTAAAAGTACACGCCAAAATAGCCTTGGTTATTCGACATGCCCATAAGGAAGGTAAAATTAACGGTTATGTGTATACTTCAACCGGAAATTTTAACGAAAAAACAGCCAAGGTATATGCCGACCACGGGTTGTTTACCGCCAATAGCGAACTGGTGCACGAATTTAACGAGTTGTTTAATTATTTGGAAAACCAAAACTACAAGCCCGAAATTAACCATTTGTGGATTCCGAAAATTAATTTTCAGCAGCAATTTGAAGCCATGGTACAGCAAGAAATTGATGCGGCAATGCGCGGCGAAAAAGCAAATATTCTGCTAAAAATAAACGGATTGGAGCATAAATATTACATCGATTTGCTTTACAAGGCGGCCATGGTGGGTGTTGCAATTGATATTATTGTGCGCGGAGTATGTTGTATGATTCCGAACCCGAATTTGTACCCAAAATTGCGTATTACGCGCATTGTTGATAAGTATTTGGAACATGCGCGGGTATATGTTTTTTATAACGGCGGCAAAAATACCATGTACATTTCGTCGGCCGATTTAATGATTAGGAATATGGAACGCAGAATTGAAGCTGCTACTCCTATTTTTGACGAAGATATAAAACACGAAATAATTGATATGCTGAACATTCAGCTTATTGATAACTACAAAGCACGGTTTTTGGATGCTGCACTTAACAATGTACGCAAGCCCGAACGACCGCCAAAAGTTAGGGCGCAAGTGGCTATTTATAAGTATTTGCGTAATAAATTGAAATATAAAGGAATATAA
>JAIFNC010000052.1 GCA_020047935.1 Bacteroidota bacterium | reverse complement strand
TGGGCGGTGCACAAACTATGTTGCGCGGAATAGTTGAATACCCCGAAAACACGAACGAATTGCATGTTTTTGGGCTTCGAACTAGAGAAAACCTACTTAAAATTGATGCCGAAAATGTATATATTTCGAAAAGCAAAGGCAAATACTCGCCTTTTTCAATCTTCGAATTATTTAGCTTGGCAAAAAAGCAACGATTCGATGTTATTCATTGCCATTTATTTAAGGCAAATGTGTTTGGTTTTTTGTGCAGCTTGTTGGTATTGCCAACCGCTAAATTGGTAATTCATGAGCACGGGCAAATTTTATTCGACCAAAAACTGTATCCTTTTGTTTTGAAATTGATTAAGTTTAAAGTAGCTAAATTTTTTGCCGTCTCGGAAACGGTTAAAAAACAATTAGTGCTTAAATCAGGTATTAGCGAAACAAACATTGTGGTACTTCGGAATTTTTCGAGCCTTAAAAACAGCGTAAAAACAAGCTCCAAAAGCCAACTTTTCACTATTGGTTTTGCCGGTAGGCTTAGCCCCGAAAAAGGTTGCGAATACTTGCTTCGAGCTGCAGCGCTATTGAATTTCGAATTTAAACTGCTTATTGCAGGCAGCGGCAAACTGCTGCCTCAACTTCAAGCGCTCGCAAAAGAACTTAAGCTTGAAAAAAAAGTAGAATTTTTAGGTTTTGTTGAAGATATTTCGCAGTTTTACAATAGAATAGATGTGTGCGTAATACCCTCGGAAAGTGAAGCCAGCCCAATGGTAGTGCCCGAAATTTGGAATTTTGGTATTCCGATAATTGCCTCAAGAATTCCGGCTCTCGAAGAATTAATAACCAACAGGGAAACCGGGTTGTTTTTTGAATTGAAAAACGTAAAAGATTTGGCCGAAAAGCTTAATTTAATGCATGAAAACAAAGAACTGGCTAATGCAATAACCGAAAACGGATTTGAAGCCGGCAAACAATTTGGATTGGAAAACTATATGGTTAAGCTTAGCAAACTATATCAAGAAATGAAAGCGTTATGAAAATACTGATGCTTAACTACGAATATCCGCCCTTGGGCGGAGGCGCTGCTAACCAGACGGCATTTACCTTACAAAATTTTTATAATAATCCTGAAATTGGAATTGACTTAATAACCTCTTCTACCGGAAAATACAAAGTAGAAATGCCTGCTGCAAATGTCAGGATTTTTTATTTGGATATTCAGAAAAACGAACAACTGCACTACCAATCGTATTTCGATTTATTGCGCTATTCGTGGGCAAGCTATTTCTTTATTAAAAAGCTAATGCGACAAAACAACTATGCCGGCATTCATGCATTTTTTGGTATTCCGTGCGGTTTTATTGCTTGGCTAAGTGGCTTGCATTACGGTGTTTCGCTTTGCGGAAGCGATGTGCCGTTTCATAACAAGCGCTACAAATGGCTCGATATATTACTTTTTAAACACTTGTCGAAAATTATTTGGCGAAAGGCAAAATTTGTAGTTCCAAATTCGACAGGTTTAATGGAAACCGCTTGTAAAACGCTTAAAAATTATCCGTTCGAAATAATTCCGAACGGAGTTGATTGTACTGTTTTTCAACCTAAAAAAGAACATAAAAACAATACCAACGAATTAAAAATAATAGCGGTTGGCAGGCTTTCGAAAATAAAACAGTTTAATATACTAATTGAAGCGTTGGCGGGACTAGAGAATTGCAGTTTGCAGCTTATAGGCGACGGACCTGAACTTTTCGACCTAAAAAAAATAGCCGAAGAAAAAAAGGTACATTGCACGTTTAGCGGAAAGTTAAACCGAACTGAATTGATTGCTGCTTTGCAAAACTCCGATTTGTTTGTTTTACCATCGGAAAATGAAGGTATGAGCAACGCGCTGCTGGAAGCCATGGCTTGCGGTTTGCCGGTTATTGTAAGCAATGTGGGCGGAAGTGCCGAATTGGTTGATAACAACGGATTTATTATAGAAGCCATTGATTCGGAAAAAATTCGACAAACACTTATTTTATATTCCGAAAGCAATTTACTTTTGAAGGAACATGGAATAAATTCGCGGAAAAAGGCATTGGAAATGAGTTGGCTAAAAGTTGCAAACCGATATTTGAATTTGTATAAGAAATTTTTGATTTGAAATTTGAAAACGTATTTATGAAATTACGGCCCGAAATAAAAAACAACATTACACCGCAACTTATTCTAAGAATTAATGAGTTGTACCACGATTTCGAAAACAGGGCTTACAACCAACGATATGCCTCGCTTTTTGAAATGGAACGCAAACGTTGGGAAGCACTGGCAGAAACGTATATTTATTGCAAAAAGCCTTTGGTTTGCCTCGATTACGGAACCGGAACCGGATTTGTTGCCAAAATTATTGCACCCAAGCTAAAACCTACCGATTCCTTAATTTGTACCGATATTTCGAGCGAAATGCTAAGCGTAACCGAAACCGATTTAAGAAATTTAACCATAAATAGCGGGCTTAAATTTATTAAAACCAACGGAACAGTAATAAATTTGCCCAACGAATCGGTTGATATTATTACCGTTAATGCAGTTTTACACCACTTGCCAAATCTTAGCCTATTTGCTACCGAAGCAAGCCGTGTTTTAAAACCGGGAGGCAAGCTAATTATTGTTCACGAACCCAATGCCGATACCAAATTGCCGGCGCTTTACCAACTATTGTTAAGTACTTTAAAACATGGTACAAACATCCATTGGCTTATAATGAAAATGACCGAAAAAAGTGTGCTGTTAGAAACTCTGTTGCGAAAAATACTTTCGAAAACCAACCCTATATACAAACACCGAAATGAATTTTTGAATAAAATTTCGGATATTTTAATTCAAGAAAAGCTTATCGACCGTAAACTTCGCGGAGTTGAAATTCAGCAATTGGTGGATATTCAGACAGAAGCAGGTTTTTCAAAAGAAAAAATTTTTACTACTTTTGAGCCGACATTTAATGTTGTTGAATGGAAAACATTTAACTACATAGCACTGAAATTTAAGAATTTAGAAAACAAATTGAATTCTTATTATCAAAAAAAGTTTCCGGATAACGGTGCAACATTTTTGGTAGTTTTCACTCGAAAATGAGCAATTCAACAAAAAAACAATTAAGTAAAGAACACCATAATTTCTAAAGTAATTTTCATTACTTTGCATTTCGAAAAAACGAACTTGTATGAGCAAAAAGAATTATCAAAAAAAATACTTAGGCAAAGCAACCAAACCTGCCACGGCATTGGAGGCAAAGCCGCAAATTGAAAAAAGTCAAACGCAATCGATTAAAAATCAGAATACCTTGTATTCGATGCTACGAACGGTTATAAGCAGCAGACTAAGTTTCCTGTTACTGTTAGTAGGATTAAGTATTGTTTTGTTTGCCATTTTCAGCGATTACATTTTCATGTACAAAGCATTGTTATTTAGAGGAATAGGAAGCGACACCATTACAACCTTTTACCCAAACTATTTGAACCACTACCATGCTACGCACACCGAAACTGCCGGTGTATGGTCGTTCTGGATGGGTATGGGATACGCCAATAATCCGGTATATTCTTACCTAAACCTGCTTCATTACTTGTTCGAATTTATTAATTCGGTAGTTGGTTCCGACCTTTCGAAAGTCCCATTTCTTATTACCTATCAAGTGCTTGCTGTTATTGCATTGCTTGGCGTAACAAGTTATGGCTACTTGCAATTGCTTAATTTAAATAAATTTAGCGCATTAATAGGTTCGTTACTTCTATCGTTTAGTGGATTTGTTATGGTAGGCAGCGGATGGCACCATTATCCGTTTACAGCATTTACTTTTATTCTATTATTGTTTTCGTTCGAGCTTTTATTAGTAAAAAGAGTTTGGGTGCTAATTCCTTTTGCCGTAATGACTTGCGGAGGTTTTGGCATGTACCTGTATTTTCATATTGTTTTTTTATTTTTCTATTCGTTGTTCAGGTTTATAGATGTGCACGGCTTTAAACCCAAACAGTTGGCCATTATGTGGTTTACCATGTTGGGTTTGGGTATTGTAGGCGTCGGATTAACGGCATCGGGAATTGTAAGTACTTATTTTACACTGGTTGATGCACCTCGCTTTGCAGGCAATTCGTCATCGTTGGCGCCATCTTTAAGCCAACTTTCCATTTTTTCGTTCGAAAACAATGAAGTATTGAATCGTGGTATTCAGGGTAATCATTACATAACGGCATTATTCCGAATGTTTTCGCCCGACATATTAGGTACAGGTGCTGAGTATGTAGGCTGGAATAATTATTTGGAGGGACCCAATTTTTATGTCGGACTAATATCGTTGTTGTTACTACCTAATGCGTTTATTCACCAGCAAGGTTTTAGACGTTGGATGTACGCCGGCTTTTTGGCTTTATGGATACTGCCGGTAATTTTTCCGTATTTCCGTCATGCATTCCATCTATTTGTAGGCGATTATTATAAAATGACTTTCAATTTATACATACCATTGGTTATACTGTTTTTTAGTATGACTGCGCTAACCGACATTCTGAAAAATCGTAAGATAAATATTTGGGTTATAGGTATTACATGGCTGGTATTAATGATAATTTTGTTTTCCGATTTCTATCCCGAAAACATAAAAGCAATAAATACCGAAATAAGAAACGTTGCCGCTTTACTTTTAACGCTTTATGTTTTACTTATTTACAGCTTGCAAAATCGAACAATAAGCGTTTACAGTAAATATTTAATTTACTTGTTAGTTATATTCGAGTTGTCGTTTTTTGGTTACAAAAGCCTCAACGATCGCAAACTGCCGGGCACCAATCAGTCGGCCATTGTTAGTCGCGGCGAACTGCGGTTGCGAAACGGCTACAACGATTATACGATTGAAGCACTGGAATATATAAAAAAGCTCGATTCCGGATTTTATCGAATGGAAAAAGACTACCAATCGGGCGATGCCTTGCACGGAAGTCTTAACGACGCTATGGCGCAAGGCTATTTCGGAACGGCTTCGTACAGCTCGTTTCAGGATATGGATTATGTAAACTTTTTGGCCGCTTTTGAATTGATAAACCCTAAAAACGAGGCTGAAACGCGCTGGATACGCGGTTTACGAGGCTCGCCCTTACTTATGCACTGGGCTGGGGTAAAATATTTTTTGAGCAGTCCGGTGCAAACCGATCCGGCATTTCCGAGTTCGTCGTATTTGCAAATGGGCTACGATTCGCTAACGCAGTTTTACGATGTTAAAGTGCTAAAAAGCATGTATGCCTTACCGCTTGGGTTTACCTACAATAAGGTAATTAAAGAAACGGAATTTCTACCGCTAAAAAAAGAACTCAAAGAAAGCGTATTGCTTAAGTACCTAATTATAAAAGACAACGATTCGAGCTTGTTTTCAGATTTCCAAAGCGTTTCAGCCACCGATACTGCTGCACCTATAAGAACCTATGAAGAACTTGCAGTTGTTATGGAAAGCCGAAAAGGCGATAGCATTGCTATGCTAAGTTTTAAACAAGATTTGATAAGCTACCAAATTACAACGAATAAACCTGAAATATTATTTTTTACTATACCACACCATGTTGGTTGGCAGGCTTTTATTGATGAAAAAGAAGTTCAAATTATAAAATCGAATATTGGGTTTATGTCGGTTTTGCTGCCCGCAGGAACATATAAATTAGACATGAAATTTACCCCTTATTTATTCAAAGAAAGCGTATTGGTACAAACCGGTTTCGAACTGCTTTATGGCGTTTTAATTGTATTTTTCTTTGTTTCGGAATTTAAACGACGACGAAAGCAAAAACAAAACACCGGTAACGAAAATCAAAGCTAAGGATAGAAATTTAATTTTTTGATTTTTGCTTTTAACCGATTGTAAATATTTGAAAAAAGCTTTTTTGTTATGTTGAAGTTTTTGTAAAATTCGACCTTGCAAAAAAGCTTTTCTGCATAAAATTTCATGTTGCAGCTTTACCGATTCCATATTTAACAAATGCTTGGCATATACTTTATCAATGGCAGCTATATGTTTTCCTTGAAATGAAATACTTATGCTGCTTTTTAAATAGTAGCCTAATTTTTTCTGAAGGTATTTGGCTCGGTTTGTTAGTTTGAAAATACGAAGCCAATAATCAAAATCTTCAACTGAAATAAGCTCTCTATCTTCTGAAATTAAACCTACTTTTTCGATAATTTCCTTACGTACAACTACCGACGAATTAATGCAGGCATTTCCGTTAAGCAACAAATCTAAATGCGGATTATCAGCGTTTAAAAACCTGCCATTTATGTATTTTCGAAACGATTTTCCGGTTTCAAAAACCAAAAACATATCGTGGTAAATTATATCGTAGGCTTCCAAATACGGAAACACTTCATCCAACTTTGCAGGATGCCAATAATCGTCGGAATCTAAAAAGCAAATCCATTGTCCGTTTGCATTTCTAATGCCTTCATTTCGCGAAGCCGCAATAATACCGTTGTTTGCAAAATTGATAATTCTAATTCTTTCGTCCTTAAAGCCGTTAACCACTTCAATAGTAGAATCTTCAGAATAATTATTTATTATAATTGCCTCCCATTTTTTGTAAGTCTGACTAATTATTGAGTTTAAACACTTACCAATTAAATGGGCATGGTTGTAGGTAGGAATTACAATTGAAAATAAAATATTTGTCGGTTTATTTTCCATTTTTCAACGTTAAATAATCAAAAATTTCATTTATACCGGTTTCTAAATTAAACTTCTGCACAAAGCCGCGAGTTTTAATCTTCGAATTATCAAGTGTATAACTTTTGTTATTTTTAAAAACTGAGAAATCATCAATTTCGAAACCTGCATTATTGAATACGGTAACTTTTTTATTGAATCTTTCGGAAAAGCATTTTTTAACCATTTCGGCAAGTTCTAAAATAGCGTACGTAAATTCGGAACAAACATGGTAAATATTATCGTCGGATTTTGAGGTATTCAATACTATTTCAACGGCATTGCAAAGGTCGGTGTAATGTATAAAATTGCGAAGCGGCGAACCGTCGGAAAGTAACTTAATGGTTTGGTTTTCGAATGCACTTTTACACAATTCGTTAATTACCAACTTCCAACAATCGGCTTGTTCATGTACCGGGCTGCCGTAGCTGTTCGATAATCGAACAATTGTACAATTTACATTTGTAGTTTTATTAAAATAACTGCAAATATTTTCGGTTAGTAAATGGGTAAGTCCGTAAATATTTTGTGGTGCGGGCAAATTCGCTTCGGTAATATTTATTGGTTCGAGTTTGCCGTACACTTGAACTGTCGAAAAATACAAGTAATTTTTTAACCCACCGTTTTTTAGTGAATCCAATAATTTCCAAGTGGGCAATACATTAATTTCATTAACTTTCTCAATATCAAGTACGTTGCATTGATATTGGTCTAAAGATATTAATTGAATGAAGGTTTCAAATTTAAGGCTGCAAATTTTATTTTGAATTGCCGAATCGCGAATATCGCCCACAATTATTTCGGTAAAAAACGATTTCCACACATCTGAATCGGGTAATGCAGGGAAACAAAGTCCGTATACGGCAAAGCCTTTTTCGCTAAAGAATTTTGCCAATCGAGAGCCTATATAACCGTTTGCACCAGCAATAAAAATCGAATTTGTTACCATTTGTAATTAATTTGAGCTATTTCGCATCGGTCAATTTCATTTGGGTCGTGTTCCATATCGGCAACATTTAAAAGCAAGTTTAGTTCGGTTTGCAGCCCTTGAAAACCAACCCAAATTTTTGGCGGAATGGTCAGTCTGCAATAATTTTCTTCGGAAAGAATTATTTCTGAAAAAATGGTTGAATTATCGAAATCTTGAAAAAGCACGAATCGAATTGCTCCAACCGGAACAATAAAATTTAAAGTCATTTGGTTATGCCTTTTCCAAGCTTTAATTTCATGATATTTAATGGTTGAAAAGTATGCTTCGCCAAATCCGTTAAAACCTGCATCGCTTTTTTTTATGCCGTAGTAAATATCGCCTTGCGGATGATAAATCCGTTTTAGTGGCGTAATAATTACTCCTTCAATTATTGTTTGCTCCATACTACCCTGTTGTTAATTGCAATTTGCTCATAATCTTTAATTTGCCCAATGGTGTAATCGAACATTTCCGGGTTTCCTTTATAAAAATTAACATACCACATTCCGGTAAATTCAATTAGCTTTTGGTAATCGAGGGTTGCTTGCCATTTTAAATGAAACAATGCTTTATCGCAATTTAATTTTAATAATGCGGCTTCGTGAAATTCGAGTACATCGGTTATTTTGTAAGCAAGTTCGGGCTTTTCAAAATTCCAAAACCGGCTTAAATCTTCGAGCAATTCTTTTACCGAATGATTATATTCCGATTTCGGACCAAAATTAAAACTTTCGCCGCTTAGTTTTTTATGCAAACCTAATTGTTGGCCAATTGCCAAATATCCGCTAAGCGGTTCCAACACATGTTGCCATGGCCTGGTAGCGTTCGGACTTCTTGTTTCGATAACTTGATTCGTGCTCCAAGCCCGCATGCAATCGGGCACAA